>CAJFOL010000128.1 GCA_904397185.1 uncultured Clostridia bacterium | reverse complement strand
GGAAGTGTGGTAACACATGGAGCTGACTGTTACTAATCGGTCGAGGGCATAACCATAAAGGTTCGGGAGAAGAGATGGAAGATAGAGAGATTTCTTGTATGTGGTTTTGAAGGTACATGACAGATAAATCAGGATGGAGTCTATGTGACTTCATCTTTTTTTATTGACTTTTCTACATCTGTAGAATATAATGATTCTACAGATGTAGAAAAAGATGGCTGAGGAGCAAAAGAAGGAGTAGATGATGAGAATGGGAGAAGTCAAACGACTGCCGGAGAGCGAACTGGAGATCATGCAGATCATATGGGCGAGTCCTGCGCCTGTTTCCAGGATGTACATCGAGGAAGCGCTGCAGAACACCCATCCGTTGGCGCCGACGACTATCCTCACTCTCCTGACACGCCTGTGCGAAAAGGGCTTTCTATCTTTAAAAAAGGAAGGGCGTACCAATCTGTACGAGCCACTGGTGGAGGAGAAGGAATATCTGGCGGCGGAGAGCAGATTCTTTCTGGACAGACTGTTCCACGGCTCAGTGGCCTCTTTTGCCACGGCACTGTGCGACAGCGGGGTTACGAAGGAGGAGCTGGAGGAGCTGAGACGGCTGCTAGAGGAAGGGGAGCTGTAATATGTCTGACATGCTTATTTTATACATATACCGGATTTTTTGGGCGGCCTTCCTGGGAGGGATCCTGGCCTGGGGATTTCGAAGGTCCTGGAATGCGGAGCATGGGAAAACGTCAAGCTGGATGGAGGACAGAGAAGATACAGTCGTGTGGATGGACCCTATCGTTCTTCCGGTCATGTTAACCCTGTTTCCGCTGCTTTACATGTGCGTCTATGGTATTTCTGACGGTCTGGACTACTGCCTTTGTCTGTTGGTGGATGTCCTGGTGTTCGTCAGCCTCTATTTTTCAGGGCTGCTCCTTCTCCTGCCTTTCCTCAGGCGCCGTTACACGGCCAGGACATGCGCAGTTCTGTGGCTGGTGCCTGTGTTCCTGTTTTATCAGCCCCATATGGTCTACTTGTTGATGCCGGGGCCTCCCCCGGCGGTGCTGTATGTGCCGGGGACAGTCCTGAGAGTGCTGATAGCCCTATGGGGAGCAGGCTTTCTGGTGCTTTTTGGGATGAAAATAGTTTCCCACATCTGGTTTTCCTGGAGCCTGAGAAGGAACTCGCATCCGGTGGAGGAGCCGGTGATCCTTGAGAGCTGGGAGAAGATGAGAAGTGAACTCGATGTACATATTCCTGTTGACCTCAGGTACAGCAGCCTGATAGGGACACCTCTTACAATAGGCATGAGAAAGAAGAAGAAAGCCACCTATCTGCCGGAGCGCTCCTACACGGCGGAGGAGGCGGAGATGGTCTTTTCTCATGAGCTGCACCATGTGCAGAGGAGAGATACGCACACCAGGTGCTTTCTTGAATTCTGCAAAGCACTGGGCTGGTTCCATCCTCTTGTGTGGGCTGCTGTCAGGAAAGCACAGGACGACCTGGAGCTCTCCTGCGACGAGATCGTCCTGGAGAAGTACGATGCGGACAGAAGGAAGAAATATGCGGAGCTGCTTCTTGTGACAGCCGGGGAAAGCCGCGGTTTTACAACCTGTCTCTCCTCCTCGGCCCGGACTCTGCGCTATCGCATGCGCGCCATTGTGACGACAGGGAGAAGGAAGCTGGGGGTCGGTCTGTTGTTTTCTGTCATGGTACTGAGCGTTCTTGCCATGGGAAAGGTGAGCATTGCGACAGACAGAGCGCCTGCGGCGGAGGTTTTGGGGATTTGTGAGGACAGCCTGTCCAGGGCATGGCTCATGTCAGACGAAATGGAGGATGGAAAGGTCAGAGATATAGAAGGGCTGACCGAATATCTTTCCAGGCTGCAGGTGGAAAGACTGATACATACGTATGAAATCCTCCCGGAACCGGCCGGATATGAGATGTCGGGCATTACTGCAGCTTCCACGGTCTTTCGGATATATGACGGCTATCTGGAAATCAGTTATCCGGAAAAGAGGGGGACAGTGCTCTGTACTATAAGAGGCTCTGTTGACTGGGAAAAAATCCGAACCTTTGTCTGAGCTATATTGTGCACTGCGGAGAAAGAAATAGTTAAAACTACTTGAAATACCTGTGATTTTGATGTAAAATATATACGCTGTCAAATGATAAAGACAGCGAAATATCACAGATGATCCTCCTTAGCTCAGTCGGTAGAGCACTCGGCTGTTAACCGAGTTGTCGTTGGTTCGAGTCCAACAGGGGGAGCTTGGAAAGCCCG
>CAJFOL010000127.1 GCA_904397185.1 uncultured Clostridia bacterium | reverse complement strand
TACGAAGAAATAACGAAAAAATCAAATTGTTTTTAGAAATATTTTCAGAAAAATTGGATTTAAATAACTTTCCGATATAATTCCAACCCCAATCGTCAGAATAGTACCTACCGTTTTTGAATAATTCCAAGATGACCTTGGATAGGAATAAAAATACCAGAGCACGATCCCATATCCCGCGATATAAAACAGCGCCTGCGGAAGAACGGCGGCCAGACAGAACAGGATTCCTGCCGGCCCCAGCTTGATCACAGAGGCCGTAAAAAAGAGTCCGCCCAGGAAGCCTGTCCAGACCAGCACAGCGGCCACGATCCATCTGCGCACGCCCTTCATCTGGCCGAGGAGGGAAATGACTGCCAGCATCCCGGCCCGGACCCAAAGGATATACCAGAAGTAATCCTGCGTCTGTATCTCTGCCTGCGTATACTGTTCCAGAAAATAGTCGCTGAAGATCCCCGCCGCCAGTATATGGTCCCGTGCTCCCGTATTGGCATACAGGATCCCGCCTATAAATCCCGCCAGGCAAAGTGCCAGGAAAATCCTCCCGTGACTGCGCATATCTGTTCTTCCTCCCGCCGCAAAGATATTTCATTATATGCCGCCCGGAAAGAAATATACCCCCAGTCTTACTCCCTGTCGTACTTTACCGCATAGGCCAGGATTGCCGCCACTGTCTTGGAGTCCTGTATCTCCCCGCTGAAGATCTTCTCTTTTAACTCTGCCAGCGTGCAGGCCTGCAGCTCTATAAATTCGTCCTCGTCCAGATGCTGGCGGGAGGGGATCAGGTCTCTGGCCGCAAATACTTCTATCCTCTCATTGCAGAATGCGACCGTGGTCCGAAGTACAAGGAGCGGCTCCAGCCGTTCACAGCGATATCCTGTCTCCTCCTCCAGCTCCCTGGAGGCGCACACGATCCCCTCCTCCTTCGGGTCATCCAGCTTTCCGGCAGGAATCTCCAGCGTAAATCTGTCCAGCGCGTTTCTGTACTGCTTAACCATCAGTATCCTGCCGTCAGGGAGTACAGGTATCACCGCCGCCGCTCCATCGTGATGGATGTAATCCCACTTTGCCGTGTGCCCGTCCGGGAACTGGACCGTATCCTGGTAGACATTGATCACCGCCCCCTCATATGCCAGCTTCCTGTCTATTCTCTTTATCTCGTTGCTCATCTTGCTTTCCCTTCCCCTTTCACATGCTTTTTGATTTTTGTGTCTCTCTGAAAACAGCGGCGGTCTCACGCTCTGCCGCCATTTTTGCAAAAAAAGACCAGCCTTTTACGGCTGGTCTTCTGCTTTCGGTTTACATTTATTTGGCATAGTCTGTCACCCTGGATTCCCGGATAACATTAACCTTTATCTGTCCCGGATATTCCAGCTCGTACTCGATCTGCTTGGAAATATCCCTTGCCAGTAATACCATATCTGCATCAGATACTTGCTCTGGAACTACCATAATACGAATCTCTCTACCTGCCTGAATAGCAAAAGATTTCTCAACACCCTTGAACTGGTTGCTGATATCTTCTAATTGTTTTAATCTGTTTGTGTATGTCTCGATCGTCTCTCTTCTCGCACCCGGCCTTGCCGCGGAGATCGTATCCGCTGCCTGGACGATACATGCGATCAGGGATTCCGGCTCGACATCCCCGTGATGTGCTTCCACTGCATTGATGACGATCGGCGTTTCCTTGTACTTTCTGCACAGCTCCACACCAATCTGGATATGTGACCCTTCCACATCGTGGTCGATGGATTTACCAATATCATGTAAAAGGCCTGCCCGTTTTGCGAGACGGACATCCAGTCCGATCTCCCCTGCAAGGAGACCCGACAGCTGCGCCACCTCGATTGAATGCTTCAGCGCATTCTGACCATAGCTGGTCCGGAATTTCATTCTTCCCAGAAGCCGTATCAGCTCCGGATGGATCCCATGCACGCCGACCTCAAGTGCCGCCGCCTCTCCTTCCTCGCGTATCACTGCCTCTACTTCTTTCTGGGCCTTTTCCACCATCTCCTCAATTCTTGCCGGATGGATACGCCCATCCACGATCAGCTTCTCCAGCGCGATCCTTGCGACTTCACGCCTGATGGGGTCAAACCCTGATAATACGACCGCTTCGGGGGTATCGTCGATGATCAGCTCCACACCTGTGAGAGTCTCCAGCGTACGGATATTTCTTCCTTCACGTCCGATGATCCGCCCTTTCATCTCGTCACTGGGAAGCTGAACGACTGAAATCGTAGTTTCTGCCACGTGATCAGCAGCGCATCTCTGGATAGCGGTAACAACATATTCCTTTGCCTTCTTGTCCGCCTCTTCCTTCGCCTGCGCCTCCAGCTCCTTGATCATTTTTGCAGTGTCATGTTTAACATCTTCTTCAACAGTTTTTAACAGATATTCTTTTGCCTGTTCGGAGGTTAGTCC
>CAJFOL010000126.1 GCA_904397185.1 uncultured Clostridia bacterium | reverse complement strand
CCTCACGGGCACCGAGACGGTGGTGGACCTGTACTGCGGCATCGGCACCATCTCCCTGACCATGGCGGAACACGCCGCAAACGTCATTGGGGTGGAAGTGGTGCCCCAGGCCATCGAGGATGCCAAGGAGAACGCCCGCCGCAACGGATTGGCGGACAAGACCCGTTTTCTGTGCGGCGATGCCTCCCAGCTGGCCCTCCAGCTGGAGCAGGAGGGCATCACCCCCGACGTCATCGTGGTGGACCCGCCCCGGAAGGGGTTGGCCCCCGACGTGGTGGACACCATCGCCCGCATGGCGCCCCCTCGGGTGGTATATGTATCCTGTGACCCCGCCACCCTGGGCCGGGATTTGAAGCGGTTTGCCGCTCTGGGCTACGTGGCCCAGCGAGCGGAGGCGGTGGATTTGTTCCCGAGAACGGCGCATATTGAGTCGGTGGTTCTTTTATCCCACAAATGCTCTAAATGAAAAAGTAATACATAGAAGGGTGGTTTGAAAGTTTAAAAAAAACAAGACGTTATTCTTTATTAGATATGGATAAAGGAGGAAAGTAAAAATGATAAATAAATCAAGAGTTTTTGTTATTACACCTTTTGATGAAGATTATTTAGCATTATATGAAGAATTGAAAACACGTTTTGAAGAAGATTTTTATTTTACAAATGCAGGAGATTTAGATAACCAGCAAAACATACTTCAGGATATAGTAGAGGGAATTTATCAAGCAGATGTAATCATTGCTGATTTGACAGGATTAAATCCTAACGTTTTTTATGAATTAGGACTAGCTCATGCCATGAACAAAAAAGTAATTATTATTACGCAAGATCTTGCTGAATTACCGTTTGATATAAAATCGTATCGTGCAAATGAATATAGTTTGCAATTTAATAAATTACCCAAATTGATAGAAGAACTAAAAAAGTTACTATATGGCGCAATTGATGGCAGTATAAAATATGGGAATCCGGTTTCTGATTATATACCTGGTTTTTACAAAAGCGAAGAGATGATAACAGATCATAGCAACTTGAAGACAAATGTTGACGAAAATAGTTCAGATATTAATGATGTAAGCGAGGATTATGAAGAAGATGGGTTTCTTGATCATATAGCAAATATTGAAGAAAATTCCCAAAAAATGACAGATGAAATTACTGCTATGGGCATTGAGATGAATGACATGAATTCATCTATTAATGCAGCTTCAAATGAGATCCAACGCGTTAAAGATAAAAGTGGTAATATAAATGCAAGTTTTGCTAGAAATATTTGTCGCAAACTTTCAGAACCTGTAGATATATTTGCGGGTAAATTGAAAAACCATGTTAGTAACGTCACAGGATACTGGAATATAGTTGAAAATAGTTATCTGTCATTGTTAGATAACCAATATGCGAAAAAGCAGGATAATTCCGAAAAATTAAGAGCATCAATAGATGCACTAGGTGGTTTGCAAAGCTCAATGTATGATACCGATACAAAAATTGAAAATTTTATTGATGTCTTGCGTGGAAGCATGGGGATGGAAAGAAGATTAAATAGAGCGATTACTATGCTCGCATCTGAACTAGAAAAGTATTTATTAATGACAGAAACGATTGCTTCTTCTATAGATAGAATAGTGTCTAAGGGAGAAGTAATCCTAGAAGCAGTGGACAAAATGTGAAAAATAAGGAATTTACAACTCTTTGAAAGAAACAGGTTGAATCCGCACGTATGACAATAGTAGCCCTTTTGTATCGGAGTGCTTTCTACTAATATTTTGTAGGAATTTAGTAATTCTATTAAATCTGTCCTTCACTTATTCCAACCACGCTTCTTTCTCAGGTATATTGAATTGTATGACAATTTTTTCACTTATACCATATGAAAGCAAAAGGAACCCCATTTTATGAAAAAACTCAACCTCAAACAACTCCTCTCCGTCTCCCTGACCCTGTTTGCCATCTTTTTCGGGGCGGGAAACATGATTTTCCCCCCGGCCATGGGCCAGCTGGCCGGAGACAACTTCCTGGCCGCTCTGGCAGGCTTCATCCTCACCGACGCAGGCATCGCCATTTTGGGTATGATCGCCGTGGTGCTGGTGGGCTCCTCCATGAGTGATCTGGGGTCCCTGGTGAGCAAGAAATTCGCCCTGTGCCTCTCCGTAGGTATTTACTTACTCATTGGCCCCCTGTTTGCCATGCCCCGCACGGGAAGCGCCTCCTTTGAGCTGGCCCTGCTGCCCTACATCCCCCAGGAGTACACCTGGGTCTTCTCCCTGCTCTTCACCGGGTGCTTCTTTGCCCTCACCTACTATCTCAGCAGCAACCCCAGCAAGGTGGTGGACGTGGTGGGGCAGTACATGACCCCCATTTTGCTCCTCAGCATCCTGGTGATCTTCTTGGGCTGCCTGTTCACTGAGCCGGTGGACACCGCCGCCATCTCCTACGGCACCATGGGCGCTCCCCAGCAGGACTACAGCTCCATCCCCTTTTTCAAAGGCATGATGGAGGGGTATCTGGCCCTGGACGGCCCGGCGGGGTTGGCCTTTGCCATCATCGTCATCAACGCCCTGAAGGGGTACGGAGTGCAGGACAAAAAGGGCATTGTAAAATACACCGTGTTCTGCGGCATTGGAGCCGCCCTGTTTTTGTCCGTGGTGTATTTTATGCTCTCTTATGCCGGGGCCATCACCGCCACCTCGTTCTCCAACGGCGGCGCCCTGCTCCACGCCCTGACCACCTCCCTGTTTGGTTCCATGGGCGGGCTCATTCTGGGTCTTGCGGTGCTGATGGCATGTCTCACCACCTCCATCGGCTTGACCACGTCCTTTGCCGACTATTTCACCGAACTTCTCCCCTCCGTG
>CAJFOL010000125.1 GCA_904397185.1 uncultured Clostridia bacterium | reverse complement strand
TGGTCATCTCTATCTGGAATGGGAGGTTGAATATGAACCGGGAAGGCTGGAAGCAGTGGCAAGAGATACAGAAGGGAACGAGATCGCCCGGGATGTTGTTGAGACGACAGGCGATCCGGCAAAAGTAGAACTGACCCCGGACCGCCGGGTGATTACTGCAGACGGCTATGATCTGTCCTATATTACAGTGGACATCACTGATGCTGACGGCAGGGTTGTGCCGACCGCTTCAAACCAGGCGAATTTCCAGATTTCCGGCAACGGGAAGATCGTCGGAGTGGACAACGGAGATGCCACGGAAGTAACGGACAGCTATAAAGGAAATACAAGAAAAGCGTACAGCGGAAAGGCAATGGTTATTGTACAGTCCACGGAGCAGGAAGGTTCGTTTACCCTGACTGCATCGTCAGGAGGGCTGGAAGGCGCAAAGACGACCGTATTTACAACCAAGGACAGCGAGGACAGGGAACTGGCCGGATATGAAGCGCTTCCGGATATTAAAACAGAGAGCGGAGTTATTCCGGAGCTTCCGGAGAAAGTAACTGCGGTATATAATGACGGGACTTCGGAAGAGAAGGCTGTTGACTGGGCTGAAATCGATGAGGAGCTGCTGAGTACCCCGGGAATCTTCGTTCTGGACGGCCGTGTAGACGGGACTGACGATATCGTGAAGCTCCGCATTATCGTGAT
Organism: uncultured Clostridia bacterium; assembly: GCA_904397185.1. Classification (GTDB taxonomy): domain Bacteria; phylum Bacillota; class Clostridia; order Christensenellales; family UBA1242; genus Caccovivens. Next base: position 2,947 of record CAJFOL010000125.1, on the reverse strand, counting down.
GGATGTTGTCGGGATCCGTGATATAACCGTTGTGACGCAGATCGGCGTGATCCCCGAACTGCCGGAAGAGGTGACTGCCGTCTATAATACGGGCCTGGAAAAACAGGTCGGAGTCACATGGGAGACTGTTACTGAGGATATGGTGCGGGAAGAAGGCGTTGTGACCATTGAAGGCACGGTGGAAGCCCTTTCCTGCAAAGCAAAAGCAAATATCCGTACAGCTGCCGGGGAGACAACATTTTCCAAAGATATCGCAAAGCGCGACGGAACCTATCCGATCCCGGCCGCTTCCTTTGAGCAGGCGAACGGGAACGACCCGGTAGAGGCGGTCAATAACGGAAAGGTATATTATACGGCAGGGCCTGCGGGCGAAAGGTGGATCCCGTGGGGACATGGCGAACAGAACGAATGGCTGCAGCTGGAATTCGAGGAAGAGCACTATATTGGAAAAGTCGGGCTTGACTTCTGGACAAATCCGGCTGATACGGCTATGGACACCGCGGACAGGATCACCGTGGAGTACAGCCTGGACGGGGAAACATGGTACCCGGTAGAAAACCAGAGTATCAGCGTCAAAGAGGAATTTGTGACGGATGCGGAGAATATAATAGAGTTCACACCTGTTAATGCAAGGTTTATCAGATGGAATTTCTATTCTGAAGCAGGACTGGCTCAGGGAATCAGCGAGGTACATGTATACGAAGGCGAGACGAAGCTTCCGGTAAGCAGCGACGCGTCGCTGAAAGACCTGAGGATAAACGGTGAGACCATAGAAGGATTTTCACCGGAGCAGTATTACTATACAGTGGAGCTGGATTATGAGGACGAGATCCCGGAGATTGCCGCGCAGGGCGCGGATTATGCAAGCGTATTTGTGGTTCAGGCACTGGACGGGGACAGCGCGGCACTGATCTCATCAGTAGCGGAAGACGGGATCACAAGGCGTGATTATATCGTACAGTTTACCAGAGGGCTTCCGAAATTGAAAGAAGCCGTCATCCGGCTGGACAATACAGAACTGACGCAGGATGATGTAAAAGATATCCAGGTTGAGGCGGTCCTGCAGGACGGGACAGTATTAAGCAATGACCTGATCCGGACAGAGTATGTCCTGGGAAATCCGGAAATCGCAGAGATACATGACGGACAGATCTACGCGCTCTATCCGGGCACCACTACATTGAAGGCGTCAGTGACTTATCAGGGAATCACGGTTGAGACGAATGTCCTTGAGATTACGATTAAAGAAAATACAGCGGATTCTGTGATCACAGCCTATGAAGAAGTGCATGTGACGACGGAAAAAGGCGTGGTTCCGGTACTTCCGTCCTCGATCCGAGCGACATTTAAGGACGGACTTCCGAAAAACGTACCGGTAGTATGGGATCCAATCAGTGAAGAACAGTGCATGGAGTACGGCGAATTCGTGGTAAATGGAACTGTGGAAGGACAGGAGCTTCAGCCGGAAGCAGTCGTGCTGGTAAAAGGCGTGACAGGAGTACAGCAGTTCTCAACTGCTGTTCCGGTGGGCACGGTGCCGCGGCTTTCTGAAAAAGCGAGGCTGTATTACAGCGACGGCACGACAGGAGAAGCAGAGGTTCACTGGGAGGCACATCCTCAGGAACTGTTTATGAAAGACGGAGAGACAGTCACCGTGAAAGGAACGGCAAAGGAGGCAGGAACGGATAACAGCTTTGAAACGCAGACAACGATAAGAGTTACGTCAGATACGTATAATGGCGATAAGTTCACCGGATATAAAAACGGATTTTACTGGCCGCTCGGAATCGCGTCGTTTACTAACAGGGCCGGAAGCTCGGGAGACAGCCCTTCAGAGCTGAATGACAATATTGTATCCCGGGTTCCGGAGGACAATAACCGCTGGACAAACTGGTCGGAGAGCTGGCGTGAAAGCGACTGGGCAGGAATCATATTCGGCCTGGAAGAGGTGACATACAAATTTATCGACCATCTGGAAGTGGATTTCTACATTGACCACGGCGCGTCGCTTCCGAAGGAGATTGAAGTACAGTATTATGACGGCGAATATTTCAACACGCCGCCGTCTGATCCGGGGCAGGTGACAGAAGACCATCCGGCAGGACAGGCTGCGAACTGGAAATCTGTCAATAACCTGAAGATTACGGAAGGTCCGAGCGCGGAAGAGACAACTGTGCTGACATTTGATCCTGTAGAGACATGCGCGATCCGTATCGTGATGCAGGCAGAGGAAGGAAAATGCCTGGCAATTACAGAGATGGCGTCTTATGAGAAGCTGGCGGAGAAAAAGGATGTGGCAGAGCTTGAAAATATCTTTATCAATGGAGAGCCGCTTGAAGGCTTTGACAAGGATAACGAAACCTATACCGTGACAACGCTGGATATGCCGGAAATTACGGCAAAAGCATCAGAAAACGGAGCTGTTACAGTCGTCATGCCTGACAAATTCGGAGGCAGGGCGCAGATCATAGTGACAGCAGAAGACGGAGTCCGGACAAAGAGCTATTATGTGAGAATCGAGCAGGGAGACGAACAGCAGAAACCGGGCAAGACGACTCTGGAGTACTTCCTGAACCGGGCGAAAGAATATCTTGAAAATGGCGATGTGGACGGATGCGTGGAATCCGTGCGGAAGATGTTTGCGGAAGCGGTTTCCGAGGGCGAAGCAGTGATGGCGGACGAGAATGCCACAAGAGACGAGGTTATGAATGCTGCTGTTAAGCTGATGAAGGCGATCCATGCGCTGGATATGAAGGCCGCAGATAAGACGGATCTTGAGATGGCGGTGGAACTGGCAGAGATGATCGATCTGATGAACTATGCGGACGCAGGCCAGAAAGAGTTCACAGACGCCCTTGCAGCTGCAAAAGAAGTGCTGTCAGACGGTGATGCTCTGCAGGGTGATGCAGACGAAGCCTGGGACGCACTTGTGGGTGCAATGGAGAAT
>CAJFOL010000124.1 GCA_904397185.1 uncultured Clostridia bacterium | reverse complement strand
TCTATAATATCTATGATCAAGAGGGTGTATCTCAGCCCCAAGTGAGAAAGTTAAGAGCGTCCGCCTTTCCTGGCGGGCAGGACACAGAGGAGGCAGCCAGTCTGCCTCCGGTGTTATCTGATTATCCATGAAGATCTTCAAAATTTCCAAAGTGATGAGTTTTACAGTCTGAAAGAGCGCTCTGGCAAGGAGGCAGAATGAGCCATATCAAGTTTTACCACATTACAGAGGCGTATGTGGAGTATCTGCGTCCCTGCGCGCCCCATCTGTTTTACAACAGGCAGGAGGAGGGAAGGCGCAGGAGAAAGTATATAGGGATCGTGCTGCATATCCATCATATGGATTATTTTGCACCCCTCTCTTCCTTTAAGGAGAAACATGCCGCCATGAGAGAAAGCCTGGATTTTGTCAAGGTGAAGAACTATGCGGTCATCAATCTGAACAATATGTTTCCTGTACCGGAAGGACAGTACGAGTATGTGGACATTGCCCGGGAGGAGGATGACAAATACAGGGATCTGCTGCGGGCAGAATACAGATATATCAAGAAAATGGAGGATAAGATCCGCCGCAGCGCTTCCCTCCTGTATAGAAAGAAAGTGGAGGGGAAGAAGTGCGCGGTGACAGAAAGATGCATTGATTTCCGAAAGCTGGAGGAGCTGTGCCGCCGGTACCGGCCCGGCCTCAGTACAGAGAAGACCAGCCAGGACAGTATGAGCCCGGCGTCAGTCCGGGAGGACAGCTGCCCTCCGGTACACGGCAAAAGAAACAACGGCTGTGATCAGCTCTGTTGCCCAGAAGGCGTGCCATACGCCGGAAGGGCCCATCAGCCGGCTCAGAATGAAAGCAGCCGGAAGGATGACCACAATGTAGCGGCAAAGGGAGATGATGAGGGAGGGGAACCCCTTTCCTATACCCTCTAAAGCTCCCGAGGATGTAACAGATACAGAGGAGACGATGAATCCGGCGCTGATGATGCGCAGCGCTTCGGCTCCTGCCTGCACGGTGTCCGGATTTTCTGTGAAAAGCCCGATTAGCAGGTGGGGGACTGTCAGGCAGACCAGGGTGCCTGCCACCATGATAACTGCGCACATGATCAGGGTGACCCGGTAGATTTTCTGAACTCTTGCCCTCTCTCCGGCGCCGTAGTTGTAGCCGATGACGGGACGCATTCCCTGGACAATGCCGCTGGCCGGCAGATAGAGGAAGGTCTGCAGCTTGTAGTAGACTCCCAGGATGACGATGTAATTCTGAGACCAGGCTGCCAGGATGGTGTTGAGCGCAGATATCATAACAGACGGGAGGGCCAGGTTCAGGGCGGCGGGGATGCCCACAGAGTAGAGCTTTGTATCCATCTGCCTGTCAGCGGCCAGATGGCGGCGGCTGATCTTCAGGGGAAGGGGAAATCTGCTGTAGACGATGAGATAGACAGCCAGCGTCAGCACCTGCCCCGCGCCGGTGGCGATGGCGGCTCCCTCTATGCCAAGCTCCGGGAAGGGCCCCAGGCCGAAGATGAGCACCGGGTCCAGGATGATATTGGCGATGCAGCCGGAGAGCATGCTCAGCATGGTCAGCTTCATCCGGCCGACAGCCTGGAATATCTTTTCAAATGCGAGCCCAATGGAGATGACGACGGAAAAGGAGAAGGCGATCACGCTGTAGCGCACGCCCAGGTCTATGACCGTCCGGTCAGAGGTGAACATGCCAAGGAACCAGCGGATAGCCCCGATGCAGGCAAGGGACAGGATGAGGCCGTGGATGGCGGACAGAAGGAGGCCGTGGGTGGCGGCAGTGCCGGCCCGGTCCCTGTTGCCGGCTCCCAGGTGGAAGGCGATCTGGGCGTTGATGCCCACGCCAAAGCCGATGGCCACCGCGTTGATCAGGTTCTGCAGGGGGTAGACAAGGGAGAGGGCCGTCATGGCGTCCTCGCTGATCTGGGCCACAAAAAAGCTGTCCACGATGTTGTAGAGGGAGTTGACCAGCATGGAGATGACCATGGGCAGGGCCATGGACGCGATGAGGGGCAGGATGGGCTTCTCTTTCATAAATGTCTCGTTCATATTTTTCATTCCTTTCTTTTTCGGAAGTCCGGCGGCAGTAAAAAAGCCACACATCTGCCGGCGGCAGGTGTGTGGCGAAAAGTGGCTGTGCCAGAAAAATCCACATCAGAATTTTAGC
>CAJFOL010000123.1 GCA_904397185.1 uncultured Clostridia bacterium | reverse complement strand
GTGGTGACCAGAGTGAAACAGGCCCGGGTGGAGATCGACGGGGCGGTCAACGGCCAGATCGGCCAGGGCTTTCTGGTGCTGTTGGGGGTGGGCCCGGAGGACACCCCCGCCGCCGCGGACAAGATGGCGGACAAGGTGTGCGGCCTGCGGGTCTTTGAGGATGAGAACGGCAAGATGAACCTGAATCTCCAGACGGTGGGGGGCGCCCTGCTGGTGGTGAGCCAGTTTACCCTGTATGCCGACACCTCCTCCCGCCGGCCGGGGTTTACCGGGGCGGCCAAGCCCGACGCGGCCATTCCCCTCTATGAGCGGTTCATGGAGCAGTGCCGGGCCCGGGGCTTCCGGGTGGAGCACGGGGAATTCGGGGCGGATATGCAGGTCTTTTCCCAGAACGACGGCCCGGTGACCATTCTGCTGGAAGTTTGAGGGCGGTTTCCCAGGAGGAAATGGATATGGCACAGATCAGACAACTGGACCCCCATGTGGCGGACCTCATTGCCGCGGGGGAAGTGGTGGAGCGGCCGGCTTCGGTGGTCAAGGAACTGATGGAAAACGCCATCGACGCCGGCGCCCACGCGGTGACGGTGGAGATTGCCCATGGGGGGATGACCCTCATCCGGGTCACGGACGACGGCTGCGGCATCCCCGCGGACCAGGCGGCCACGGCCTTTCTGCGCCACGCCACCTCCAAAATCGCCACGGAGTTTGACCTGGAGGCCATTGGCACCCTGGGTTTCCGGGGGGAGGCGCTGGCGGCCATTGCCGCGGTGTCCCGGGTGGAGCTGCTTACCCGACCGCCGGAGGACACCCTGGGCACCGCCCTCACCCTGGAGGGGGGCCAGGTGCTGGAGCAGGAGGAGGCGGGCTGTCCTGCCGGCACCACCATGGTGGTGCGGGACCTGTTCTTCAACACCCCCGCCCGGCAGAAGTTTCTGAAGAAAGACGCGGCGGAGGGAGCGGCGGTGTTCGCCGTGGTGCAGCGCGTGGCCCTGTCCCACCCGGAGCTGTCGGTCAAATTCATCCGGGACGGCCGGCAGGAGCTGCTCACCCCCGGGGACGGGCAGCTGAAGAGCGCGGTCTACGCCGTCATGGGCAGGGAAATTGCCCTGGGGCTGCTGCCGGTGGCCGGTTCGGGGATCCATATGGGCGTGTCCGGCTTTGCCTCCATGCCCAGCTGCTGCCGGGGCAGCCGCAGCTACCAGCACTTTTTTGTCAACGGCCGGTACGTGAAGAGCCGCACCATGATGGCGGCGGTGGAAGAGGCCTATAAGAACCAGAAGATGGTAGGGCGCTTCCCCGGCTGTGTCATCCACCTCACGGTGCGCCCCAACGAGGTGGACGTGAATGTCCATCCCGCCAAGACCGAGGTGAAGTTCCAGAACGAGCAGCAGGTGTTCTCCACAGTGTACCACGCTGTGCTCTCCGCCCTGGGCGCCGACCGGAGCCGCCCCCAGGCGGTGCTGCCGGGGGTGCGGGGGGATGACACCGTCACCCCCAACCAGACGGTGCTGACTATGCGAGATGACACGGGAGCCCTGCTTGACCGCCGGTCTCCCGAAAGGGATCACCGGCCGGTGGCCGGGGCGGGACTGCGACAGCCCTCCCAAAGCCCGGCAGGCGGATTCCAATTTCGCCGGGTGGATCCGCTGGTCCAGGTGCCCGCTTCCCCCGTATCCGAGCCCCGGCCCGTCTCCGAGGGCGGGGAGGAGCTGCCCCGGGAGAGACCGGCTCCGGCGGAGCCTGTGGCCGGGCCGGAGGATTACGGCACGGAGCAGGTGTCCGAACCTGCCGCGCCGGCAAAGCCGGTGGAACCGGAAAAACCGGCGGAACCGGCCCGTCCGGCCGCTCCGGTCCAGGGGGAAGAGCCGCCCCGCCCGGAGCCGGAGCGTCAGCCCCAGGAGGAGCCCTGGCAGATCCGGGGCGAGCTGTTCCGCACCTATGTGATGGTGGAGCAGGGGGACAAGGTGGTGCTCATCGATAAGCACGCCGCCCACGAGCGGGTCAACTTCGACCGGCTGAAGGCGGCGGACTACCAGCCCATGGTGCAGCAGCTGCTGGTGCCGGCGACCTTTATCCCCGCCCCGGAGGAGCGGGAGACCCTGCTGGAGCAGCTGCCCCTGCTCTCCCGGTTCGGCTTTGAGGTGGAGGAGCTGGGGGACGCCGCCCTGGCGGTGCGGTGCGCCCCGGACTATCTGGACGCCGGGGAGATTGAGCCCGCTCTGCTGGAGCTGGCCCGGCGCATCCGGGTGACCGGCTCGGCGGACCCGGACAGCGCCCGGGACGAGCTGCTGCACACCATGGCCTGCAAGGCCGCCATCAAGGGCGGGCAGCGCAACGGCCCCCGGGAGCTGGAAGAAGTGGCCCGGATGGTGATGTCCGGCCAGGTGCGCTACTGTCCCCACGGCCGTCCTGTGGCCATCGAGCTGACCAAAACGTACCTGGAAAAGCAATTCAAACGCACGTGAAGAAACCAGACAAGGCACCGCATTCCGCGGTGCCTTCTCTTTTTGAGACCGTCGGAAAAGGCACGCCTTTTCCGACGGGAGAGCCACAGCCCGCCGCAGCGCACTCACCGCCCCAAGAGGCGGGGCGGTTCGCACGTTTGCGGG
>CAJFOL010000122.1 GCA_904397185.1 uncultured Clostridia bacterium | reverse complement strand
TACCACCAAGAACACCATCTCCAGCTGGAAGTCCATGGCGAGAAAAATTCAAAGTAACACAAAATCCAGATACTGGAGAATGGGAAAAAGTTATCGTTGGTAAAACAAATATTCAAGAAAAAATCGAAGAGGCCGCTCAAGCAACTCGAATATACAACATAATCGATAAGTTTGAAAACGGCGAAATAGGTGTTAAAGACTTAAACCAAAGACAAGGTCAATATTTTGATGCAACAAATGCACCTACAAATGTCTTCGATATGCAAAAACAACAACAGCAAGCCAACAACTCTTTAAACAAATTACCTAATGAACTTAGACAAACACTAATTGAAAAAGGTAACATTACAGAGCAAGATATTAAAAACTACGTAGAGAGTATACAACAAAATCAAGTAAAAGGAGAAACAACCAATGAATAGAAACACCGAACTACACTTTGGAATGCAACCTGAAGTTGAAACTCAAAGATCAAGTTTTGACTTATCATTTGACCACAAAACAACATTTAACACAGGTGAATTAGTTCCAATATATGTACAAGAGATTCTCCCGGGTGATACGTTCTCACTTGATACTAACTTCATAGTCAGAATGCAAACTCCAATAAAACCTGTAATGGACAATGCATACATTGACATATACTACTTCTTTGTGCCAAATAGACTCACATGGGATAGATGGGAGGAATTCATGGGCGAGAATAAGGACGGTTCCTGGGATGAAGATATGACAGAATACAACATTCCAGGAATAGCAGTAACTTCAACACAACCTTACACAAAAGGAACAGTAGCAGACCATATGGGATTGCCTATAAATGCACCACTAGGTACTGATATCAACTGTCTACCATTCAGAGGATATACTCTCATATGGAATGATTGGTTCCGAAATCAAAATCTGCAAGCACCACTTCCTACATATCACCAAAATGACAACGTACACACATTGACAAGCAATGACTTAAGCGACCCATCATATGGCGGTGCCATGCTTAAGGTAAATAAATTTGCTGACTATTTTACAACTGCTTCACCTGAGCCACAAAAAGGTGACCCTGTACTAATTGGAATAGGTAACACTGCTCCAATAATTACAACGAGCGAAAATGTTGGCGAAGTATCTGGAAACCCTCTCATCATGAGAAAATCAGACGGAACAGACCTCAACGGGTCCTCAAACTATGCTTTGTCAATTAATAACACAGGTAGAGTTGGAACTTCAACAACAACAGTATCAGGAACTCCAACAGGGCTAGAACCTGCAAACCTAATTGCAGACTTAACTCAAGCAACGTCAGTGACTATCAATCAATTAAGGCAAGCATTCCAAATTCAAAAGTTTTTAGAAACTGACGCAAGAAGTGGAACACGTTATATTGAAATTATAAAAGGACACTTCGGAGTAACTTCTGCAGATGCTCGAATGCAAAGACCTGAATATCTAGGCGGGGAAAGGTTCCCAATAAACATGGACCAGGTACTACAGACTTCAGAAAGCAGTTCAGAAAGTCCTCAAGGTAACACTGCGGCATTCTCATTGACTGGAGCCAAAGAAAGTGCAGGCTTCACTAAATCATTCACTGAGCATGGATATATCATCGGTGTGGCTTGCGTAAGAACAGACCATTCATACCAACAAGGTGTCAACCGTATGTGGGCTAGAAAACGAAAATTTGACTTTTACTGGAGAGAATTCGCTCACCTTGGCGAACAAGAGATAAACGAGTTCGAAATCTACAACGGCGAAAAAGTTACCAATAAAACATTTGGATACCAGGAACGTTACGGGGAGTATCGATACAATCAAAACATTATCACAGGCGAAATGAGAAGTACATATGCTCAACCACTCGACGTATGGCACTACGGAGACTATTACGAAAGTCAACCAAACCTCAGTGCTGAGTGGGGCGAAGAAACAACGGCAAACGTAGACAGAACACTTGCAGTTCAATCAACAGTTAGCGACCAATTCTTAGCCGAATTCTATTTCAAAATAAAAGCAACTAGACCTATGCCGTTATATGGTGTACCTGGCCTCATAGACCACTTTTAAAAGGTAGGTGATAATATGGTATTAAATCCTAACACAGTCGATAGCATAACTAGAGCGAACGGGAACAACATAGGCGAAGACCTAGGAGACTTCCTAGGCTGGGGAAGTGCAAGACGACAAAGAGAGTGGCAAGAGTACATGAGCAATACGGCACACCAACGAGAAGTAGCCGACCTTAAAGCAGCAGGGCTTAATCCTGTACTATCTGCTACAGGAGGCGGAGCAGGTGCAACTACTCCCGCAGGAAGCAGTGCAACCGGGTCAAGTGTACTACCTCAAACTATACAAGCAACGTCAAACCTTATTGGAACAATCGACAAAGCAAAAGACAATGACAACAAAATAAACTCAATAACCTCAGCAGTAAAAATTGCCTCAATGCTTGCTAAATTTATTTAAATTTTTCATAAGGTTTTATTAAAAATTGTGTCAGTCAGCCCCATTACATCGAGTAAGGGTAATGGGGCCCCGACTGACACGTTATCTAAGGAGCATAAGTTTATGGCATGTTACCATCCAAATACGGCTCTTTGGTATGGTGATATAACTGCAGCAGGCAAACGTAAATATTATATAATACCACAATCAGGACCGACCAAAACATTTGGAAAACTATTCTCACATTATCCGCTAGAAGAAATCGAAGTCCCTTGCGGTAAATGTATCGGGTGTAGGCTAGACTACTCGAGACAATGGGCCAATCGATGTATGCTGGAGGCTAAACAATGGCAACATAATTACATGATAACTCTAACTTATGACGAGTCAAACGTACATTTGGTGGATGGTGTAAATCGAGAAACAGGAGAACTACAAAAGGTCGGAAACCTGGAACCAAAAGACCTAACTAAGTTTATGAAGGACCTTCGAAGGTATTATATGTATCATTACAATCATGACAATATCAGATTCTATGCCTGCGGTGAGTATGGTGATAATACATACAGACCGCACTATCATGTAATACTATTTAACTGTCCTATACTCGACCTCGAGAACTTCTTCCTCAACAAAGAAAGAGAACAAATCTTTCTGTCAAATACAATATCCAAAATTTGGCAAAAAGGCATTATCACTGTTGCAAAACTAGAATGGCAGGTTGCAGCATATGTTGCAAGGTACGTCATGAAAAAACGAAAGGGTAAAGACTCAGAAGAGTACTACAAAAAACTAGGAGTTATACCTGAATTTGTTAGAATGTCACGGAGTCCTGGTATCGCTCGAGATTACTACGAACAACACAAAGACCAAATCTATGAATTTGACGAAATACATTTGGAACGAAAAAACGGACAAGTAATGACAGTTAAACCGAGCAAATACTATGACAGATTGTATGACTTAGATAGCCCTGAAGCACTTGCTGCAATTAAAAAACAACGTAAACTTGCAGCCGAAATATCACTATACAACGAGTTGCATAAAACAAATCTAAATAAAGTCCAATATCTGGAACTAAAAGAAAAAAACAAAATCGCTCAAACTAAAACATTACTACGTACAATATAGTCGGTTATACCGGCTATATTT
>CAJFOL010000121.1 GCA_904397185.1 uncultured Clostridia bacterium | reverse complement strand
GGCGCGGGACGTGAGCGCCTCCGACGAAAGCGGCGCAAACGGCGCACTGTACTCCGTACGGTAGAGCGCCGCATAGTCAAACGTCTCCTGCTCCTGCTCGTTTTCGCTCGGTCTGCAACCGCTCATAAGCATTCCTCCCTGGAACAACATCATCATTGCAACCGCCGTTGCCGCGATCTTCTTCATGACACTCCTTTGCGGGAAAGAGCCGCGCGCATTTGCGCGCGGCCGTTCCGCTCTGTTACTCGGATTTCTCAAAAAGTCGCCTTTTTGTTACTCCTGTTTGCCGTTGTTCTTCTTTTTGCGGATGACGAGCACCGTCACGACGACTGCCGCGATCACGACGACCGCGATGCCGATTCCGACGCCCACCCAGAGGCCCGTGTTGTCGCCCTGCGTTCCGCCGCCGCTCGTGCCGCCGCCCGCTTCCGTCACGGTGACGGTCTTGGCCGCGCTGCGGATGCCGTCGATCTCACAGACGATGCTGTACTCGCCGGGCGTCTCGGAGGAGAACGTATAGCTCAGCGACGAAGCGCCTTCCACCTTTTCGCCGTTTACGAACCATGCGATCGCATTGGCCTCGGCGTTGAAGGGATTGAGCGTCGCGGTCGCAATGACGTCGCCGCCCGCTTCCACGCGCACCGTGGACAGGGAGACGGTGACGCTCTGCAGATCGGGTGCGGGTTCCACGACGCCGCTGAAGGAGATGTCCTTGATGCGGACGGGAACGACGCCCGTTCCGCCGTCGGGAAAGAGGTTGAAACTGCACCCGGAGGGAACGGTTGCCCCCGCCATTTCAAAGAAGAGCACGATCTGGCCGTTGAGGTACATGGAGACGTACTGCCCGGAGACCGCCACGGAGATCTGGTTCCAGTCGCCCTTCTTGGCGAGGCCGCCTTCATAGGAGAGATCGACGCCGAAGCCGTAATCGGTATGCAGATATTCGGTGTTGGTGTTCTGATCCTTTACATAGGGACGGACGCCCTCGTCATTGACTTCCCATGCGATTTCCACCATGCCCGCGGGATACTTGGAATTGAGCCCCGCAAGGCAGGGATAGACATAGCACTTGATGGCGATGTCGTCGGGAATGTAGAGCTTGTACTCGAAGAGGTAGTTGACGTTCGAGGGCATGGTCGCATTGAGCGTGTAGTAGGTGCTGGCGTTTTCCACGGTGCTGTAGAGATAGACGTCGCCGTTTTCCTCTTTGCCCGCGCTGAAATTGCCGTAGGTGCCGCCCTCTTCCAGAACGTCCTCATAGATGGTCTTGAAATACTCGTTGTCGCGGATGGACTGCATGACGTCAAACGCAACGCTGACCGTCACTTCGTTGCTGACCACGCCGGACGACGTCTGCGCCGTGATCACGATCTTGGTCCCCGCCTCATAGCCGCTCATCGCGAGCGAGAACGTATTGCCCGCAGCGCCTTCCTGCAGAACTCCGTCCACATACCAGGCAATGGTGTCTGTCTCGGGAACGCCCTCCGTCTCCGCCGTGAACGTCGCCGTCTCGTCGAGGAAGTAGCTGTTCTTCTCCGTCGTCACTTCCACCGCCGCTTCCAGCACCGTAAACGCAAAGACGTTGCTCTCGGTTGCGTCGCTCTTATAGACCAGTTCATAGCTTCCTGCGGAGAGCCCGGAAAGCGTGATGGTGTCCCCCGTTTCCGCCTGTTTCTCTCCGTTCAGATACCACGCAAACGTCTCACCCGCAAAGTCGCCCTGCATCTGCGCCGTTGCCGTGATAGACTCCGTGGGATAGATCTCCGTCTTGTCCGAGGTGATTGTGACCATCTTGTCCACGACCGTGACAACGACTTCGTTGCTCGCCTCGGCGGCGTTCTTATACTGCACGCGGTACGTCCCCGCGGCAAGCGCTTCCGCCGTAAAGGTCAGGCCCGTCTCGATCTGCTTTTCGCCGTTGACGTACCAGGCATATCCATCCCCGCGCGTTCCGAACAGGTCGGCGCGGAAGGTGACGTCTTCCCCTGCGAGCACATACGTCTCGGAGGCCGTGACCTCCACGGCGCTCTCCGTCTCAAAGCCCGCATAGGCAAACTGCGTCCAGTAGGCACCGCCGCCACCGCTCTGCACGCGCAGATACTGCAGTCTGCCCTCTTCCAGTCCCATTTCCGTGAAGGTCGAGGACGCGGAAAGCGCTCCGTTGACGTACAGCGCGATGTGGTCGCCGTAGACCTCCACGCGCAGGGTGACATCCTGTCCCGCCGCAATGGTGATCTGCTGTCCCGTCACGTCCCGCCAGGCCGTCGCGGGATCCTCGGGCTGCCACATGATCTGCGGCAGGAAGGTCGTCCCGTTGACGAATGCCTGCACGTTCACCGCGTATTCCTTCTGATTGTTGGAGCGCAGCGAGGCGTTCATGCCGTAGAGCTTGATGCTGGGATAGTATCCCTGCGCCGTGTCGTCGGCAATGCGGAAGGTCGACTCCACATAGAAGTTGGGCAAATACAGATTCTCCGCCGAAAGCGGGAAGGTCTTTGCGGACGATACGCTCGTGTCGGCGCTCGTCTCCCTGTAAGAGGTCGCCAGACCCGTCGGCTCCGTCACGAGAAGGTTATCCAGAACGACGGCGCCCGCATTCTGCGCGTGCAGCGCGATGGACGTGATCGTCCCCTCCTCGATGGGCGAACGGCTCATGTAGTTGTTGTTGCCGAAGTCGCACAGGTGCGAAACACAGCGGCGCGTTCCGTTCACCCAGAGCTCGACATATCCCTCAAAGTGGACGAAGCGGAAATGCGCAAACTCTTCCAGCGTGACGGGCGTTGCGTCCAGTCCGCCGTGCAGATCGCCCGTGTTGTTGTAGATGTCATGCCCGTAGTTGTCCGTCACGCGCAGGTAGGTTCCCTGTGCGATGACGCAGAGATAGATGTTGTCCTTGTTGGTGCCGTCGAGACCGACGAAATGCACATAGAACTCCGACGTCCCCGTCAGTTTGAGATCGAACTCGACGGAATAGTTGTTGGACGGTGCCGTTTCCGCGAGCGGAAGATCGAACATCGTGTTGCTCGTCACCGTTCCCTCGCCGTTCGCCACGGAGATCTTGTCCGCCAGCGTGCCGTCGAGCGCATCCGAAAAGTCCTCGGAAAAGAGCACGCGGTCCTGCGACGCATTCTCTCCCTCATCCGCCGATGCGAGTTTCGTCCCGCCTGCAAACGCAAATCCCGCGCCCAGCGCAAGACAGAGCGCCGCGAGCAGAGCGACGAGCACGATCAGCTTCTTTGCCAACAGTTTGCTCATACATTTTTCCTCCGTTATTTTCTGATATCATAGACGGGCGTCGACGGGACGTTCTCCAGATTGCAGCAGAGAACCTCCGCGGTATCCGTCCTGACCGCCTGAATTTTTTGTCTGCATTGATCCTTTGCGTACAGACAGCGCTCGTAGAACGCACAGCCGTCCCCTCTGTTTTCCAGCGACCCGAGCTGCATGGATTTGAGCGGAAGCTCGTCGTTCCCCTGAAATTCCGGATCGGGAACGGGAACCGCCTGAATGAGGGCGCGCGTATAGGGATGACGCGGTTTAGCGATGACGTCCCCGATATTTCCGACCTCGACGATCTCTCCGAGGTACATGACCGCAACGCGGCCGTTGCGCGCGATGTAGCGCGTCGTGGACAGATCGTGCGAAATGTAGACGAAGGACATCCCGAGTTTTTCGTTGAGTTCCTTCATGAGATTGAGCAGGGACAGGCGCAGCGAAACGTCGATCATGCTGACGGGCTCGTCCGCAACGATGAGCCTGGGCTCGAGCGAGATGGCGCGCGCCATGAGAATGCGCTGACGCTGTCCGCCCGAGAGCTGGTGCGGGTACTTGGTAAGGAACTGCGCCGAAGGCTGAAGTCCGATGAGCTCCATGAGTTCCTCGATGCGGGCGTCGATCTGCTTGCGCGTCCACTTGCGGTTATGCGTCTTGATGGGCGCATACAGGCTCTGATAGATGGTGCGCACGGGGTTGAGCGCGGCATAGGAGTCCTGCTGGATGAACTGCACCTGGTTGTACGAGGAGAGTTTCTTGTCGAACGTCCCCGAGACGCGCTCTCCGTTGAAGTACACTTCTCCGGACGTCGGGCGGTAGAGCCCCGTGATGATCTTGCCGAGGGTCGTCTTGCCGCAGCCCGACTCTCCCACGAGCGCCACGATCTCCCGCTCGCCGATGTCCAGGCTGACGTCCTTCAGGACGTGAATGCTGCGGTCGGCGAGAAAGGAGCCCGGCTTTTTGAAGATCATGTTGATGTTTTTCAGCTGCATGAGCGGCACCGCCGCAGGCGCAGCTCCCTGAACGGGAGTTTGTTCATCGGGACACATCGGCCTCTCCCTCCCTGTAAAAATAGCATTTTCCCTTGCCGCCGTCGGCGAACTCGCGCATGGGCGGTTCCTGCGTCATGCAGATCGCGCGGCACTGCGGACAGCGCGGCGAGAAGATACAGCCCTCGGGCAGGTTCAGAAGATCGGGCGGACTGCCCTCGATGGGCTTCATGTCCGAAATGTCGCCGATGATGGAGGGCGTCGCGCCGATCAGACCGCGCGTATAGGGATGATAGCGGTGACGGAACACCTCCGCCACGCTGCCGTATTCCATGAGTCTCCCGCCGTACATGACGCCCATGTAGTCGGCAAATTTTGCGACGACGCTGATGTCGTGCGTCATGAGGAGCATGGAGATGCCGCGCTCGCGGTTGATCTTTTTGAGCAGCGTGAAGATGTAGTTCTGCGTGATGACGTCGAGCGCGGTCGTCGGCTCGTCGAGAATGATGAGCTCGGGGTCGAGAAGGAGCGCAAACGCGATCATGACGCGCTGTTTCATGCCCCCCGACAGCTCATGCGGGTAGGACGCGAGCACGCGCTCCGCATCCAGCTTGACATATTCGAGGAGCGCACGAAAACGCGCTTCCTTCTCCTCTTTGGAATGTTTCGGCTCGTGCGCGTCGAGCGTCTCGGAGAACTGCTCGCGCACCGTCAGGACGGGGTTGAGCGCACTCTGCGCCGCCTGGAACACCATCGAGACCTTGCTCCAGCGGAAGGCGCGCATCTCCTTGTCCGTGAGCAGGTCCACGCGCGTCTCGGCGATCTTGCCGTCCGCCGTCCTGCCGTAAAAGGAGATCTCCCCTTCCGCGACCCTTCCCGGTTCGGAAATACAGCGGATGAGCGAGGACGCGAGCGTCGTCTTGCCCGATCCGCTCTCGCCGACAAGCGCGGTGATCTGTCCGCGGCGGAGCGAGAACGTGACGTCCGTCACGGCGCGGATGGTGTACTTTTTGAGGGGATAGTCGATCGATACGCCGCGAAACTGCGCAATATTATCCGAATGTTCGCACATATTCCACCTCAGAGCACCTTAAGACGGGGATTGAGCGTCTCATCCAGTCCGTTGGAGAGCAGCAGCGTCGCGATCTGGAAGACGATGATGCAGACAAGCGGATATAAGAGGATGTAGATGTTTTTGACGTTCATGAGTCCCTTCGTCCGCGCGGCATTGATGATCGCGCCCCAGTTCGTGGGATCGTAAGCGGCAAGGCCGACCAGCATGATGCCGACGCTCGCCATAATGGCGTTGCGCATCGCCATGACAAAGTTGATGGCAATGTAGGAAAAGACGTTCGGCATGAGTTCCTTGAAGATGATGTGCGCCTTGCTCATGTGCATGACGGTGCAGATCTGAATGAAATCGCGCTCTTTGAGGCTCATGATCTGGACGCGGATGGAGCGGCACAATCCCGCCCAGCTCCAGACGGAGATGATGACCGCCAGCGAGATAGGCGTGCTGATGGTGACGATCGCCGCCAGCAGCAGGTAGATGGGAAAGGAGGGAATGGACAGGAAGATATTCGTGATCGCCATGATGATCTTGTCCACCCATCCGCCGAGATAGCCGCTGACGATGCCGAGCACCGTTCCGATCACGACGGTGAAGATGGCGGAATAGAATGCGATCTCCAGCACGGAACCCGTTCCGGCGATCACCTGACGGAACACGTCACGGCCCAGCCAATCTGTCCCGAACGGGTGCAGCCACGAGGGCGCGAGATAGCTGTTCGCCATGTCCGTGTTGGAGTCATAGGGAAAGATGAGCGGGCCGAAGATCGCCACCAGCACGAAGAACAGGATGATGGAAAAGCCCACGATGGTCTTTCCGTTGGAGAAGAACTTTTTGAGTCCGCGGACAAACGCGTCCCCCTCCTCCCGCAGGAATCGGCCGAGGGCGGCGCAGAATGTCTTGAAATTTTTCTCTTCCGGCATATGCTTACCCCCTTCTCACGCGCGGGTCGACGAGCGGATAGATGAGATCGACCACCAGATTGACCAGAATGACCATCGCCGCCGAGAAGAAGATGAGCCCCTGCACGACCATATAGTCCTTGCTGATGATGCGGTTGGAGATCTCAAGTCCGATCCCCGGATAGTTGAAGATGCTCTCCATGAGCGTCGCGCCGCCGAAGAGCGCCCCGAAGGAGACGCCGAACTGCGTGACGAGCGGAAGAAGCGCGTTTTTCTTCATGTATTTGCGGCGGATGAGCCGTTCGCCCAGTCCGCGCGCGCGGGCGGCAAGGATGTAGTCCTCGCCCAAGACGCCGATACAGCTTCCGCGCATATGCAGGATCCAGTTGCCGGTCTGCACGATGGTGTAGGAGAGAATGGGCAGAAAGGCATAGTAGAGCACGTTGAGCAAAAACGGCAGATTGAATCCCGGCGTCACGGCAAAGGCGTCGTAGTTGTTCTGCGCGGGGAACCACCTCAGCTGATAGGCAAATACGATGACGAGAATGAGCGCGATGAGGTAGTCCGGCACGGAGCCCGAGACGGCGATGTAGCCCGAGGCGACCTTGTTGGCGATCCCCTTCCGCTTCTGGGCGACAAATCCGCCTACGGCGATCCCGATGAAGAAGCTGATGAACAGGGATACGGACGAGATGAACAGCGTCCAGGGAAGACGCGTCGCGATGAGGCTGTTTGCCGAGACGCCCGTCTCCAGATAGGAATTGCCTAGCTCGCCGCGGAAGAGTCCGCCCACATAGCGCCCGAATGCCTGAAAGATGTTTTCGTTCGGGTCGTAGTTGAGCAGCTGCGCCGCCAGTTCATATGCGCGGTCGAACGTGATGCCCTGCTGGTTCTGAAGTTTGAGCGCGTACAGCTCGACAATATCGCCCGGGATCATGCGCAGCAAAAAGAAGAGCACGATGACGGAAAGCGCAAGCGTCACGAGCGATATGCCGATCTTGGCGAAAAAGTAGCTGTATTTCTGGAGGAAACGGCCGCACGCGCCCAAAAACTCCTTCAGCTTTGACGCCCCGACGGACGTCCCCGTTGTCTTGTTTTCCATAGATGTTTTTCCTCTGACGTCGGACGCCCTCCGTCCTTACCATTCGGGCCATTCGCGCCCTGCGGTCGGAACCTTCGGGCGATTCGTGCCTTACGTCCTATGTTCGGGCGGCGGGCGGACGGGCCTGAGCAATGTTCCGCAAAAGCCTGTCGTCCGCGCCGCGCCGAATCGGGCCTTGACAATTTAAGCGTTGGGCTGATAGACGCCGTTGATGAACATATAGTTCGTCGCATAGACGAGGTTGGTCCTTGCGACCGCGAAGAAGTCATCCGTTCCCGCTTCGGGGACGTAGGTCACGTTTCTGTTCTGCGACCAGTACTCTTCCAGCGGAACGCCCTTGATCTTGCCGACGTTGAGCGTGGAGGCCGTGACGTTCTGGAAGAACTGGATCCCGAGGTCGAGATCGGCGAGTCCCGTATTGAACACGTCGACGAGGTAGGTCAGTTCCTCGGCGTCCACGGAGTAGAACGAGTTGATGTAGTCGGCAAATTCATAGGTATTGGTGTCGCCGTCCAGTCCCGCGAAGGTGAGTTTGACGTTCCCCGCCTTCTGCGAATCGGCGTAGTCGGTGGGATAGCGGTCGACGTGGACCCACTGGGCATAGACGCTGGCGAACTGGTTGTACGAACCGGTCGGATAGGAGAAGGACATATTGAGGTCGGTCCACTCGAGCATGAGGTCGTACGGGCAATTTTCCGCCGTGGCGTTGGAGTAGAAGTTGCTGGACTTCAAAAGGTCGACGGTGATGCCGAAATCGGTGAGCTGCGCGGCCGCCGCCTCTGCCGCCGTCGAAGCGATGTCCGACGTGCTGGGCGTGCCGAGCGCAAGGCGTACCTGGTTTCCGCTCGCGTCGTACCATGCGCCGTCGCGCTTGCTCCAGCCCTCGGCGGCGAGCAGTTCTTCCGCCTTTGCGGGATCGTTCGAGTACTTGGGCAGCGCGTTGAAGTGCTCTTCGCTCATGTAGGTCTCCGCTTCCGAGGGCGCCATGCCGATGAGCGGATAATAGGACGTCGTCGCATACGGGT
>CAJFOL010000120.1 GCA_904397185.1 uncultured Clostridia bacterium | reverse complement strand
GGAAGCATCTCTTCTGTAATGCCGCATATATCCATCATCTCTTTGGACCAGCAGCGGTTCTTTACATCCATCAGCAGCATACCAGAGGCGTCTGACACATCTGTGCAGAAAGAGCCTGACAGCTTGTATGCCAGATAGTCTTTTGGCAGCATGATCTTTACGATCTTCGCAAAATTCTCCGGCTCATGTTTTTTCATCCAGAGGATCTTGGGAGCCGTAAATCCGGCGAAAGCGATGTTTGCCGTGTACTGTGAAAGTTTGTCCTTGCCGATCACATTGTTGAGGTAATCTGTCTCCTCCCCTGTACGCCCGTCGTTCCAGAGAATGGCAGGCCGGATGACCTGATCGTCTTTGTCAAGGGCTACCAGACCGTGCATCTGGCCGCCAAAGCTGATGCCCGCCACCTTTGATCTGTCAAAGCCTTCTGTCAGCTCCTTGATCCCTTCCATGGACTTTTCAAACCAGTCCTCCGGGTTCTGCTCAGACCAGCCCGGATGTGGGAAAAACAAAGGATATTCCTTTGACACAATATTCTTGATATCTCCTGCCTCGTCCATCAGAAGGAGCTTCACCGCTGATGTACCGAGATCCACACCGATATATAACATATGTACCTCCTCAGAAAGAAAGGCGGGGATCCCATCCTGTCTCCCCGCCCTGTTGTTTTACTGCTGTCCGGTTATCTCCAGGGATTTTCTGTCGGATATCTCACGCCTGCCGGCTGGTTGTATCCGATCTCCTCTACCGGAACTCCGATATACTTGAACACTTCAAACAGTGCTTTTCCATAATGTCCGAAAGCAACAGCTCCGTGATGCGGATAGCCTCCCTCGATCAGCACGTGACGGTAGAAGCGTCCCATCTCCGGGATAGCGAACACACCGATCGCTCCGAAGGATCTGGATGCCACCGGAAGCACCTCCCCGTGAGCAATGTAAGCGCGGAGGATGTTGTCTGATGTGCTCTGCAGGCGGAAGAAGGTGATGTCGCCTGGAACGATGTCTCCTTCCAGTGTTCCCTGTGTCACTTCCTCCGGCAGTGTCCTTGCCATGATCTTCTGGTACTTCATCTCGCAGAAGGACAGCTTGGAGGAAGCTGTGTTTCCGCAGTGGAAGCCCATGAAGACATCCTGGAGTGTGTAGTCATATTTACCCTTGATGTCCTCGTTGTACATATCCTTAGGTACACTGTTGTTGATGTCAAGCAGTGTAACTGTATCGTTGCTCACAACAGTTCCGATAAACTCGCTGAGTGCGCCGTAGATATCCACCTCGCAGGATACCGGGATACCCTGAGCTGTCAGACGGCTGTTCACATAGCAGGGAACAAAGCCGAACTGTGTCTGGAATGCAGGCCAGCATTTTCCTGCGATAGCCACATATTTTCTGTATCCTCTGTGCTCCTCTACCCAGTCTTTTAAGGTCAGCTCATACTGTGCCAGCTTGGACAGGATCTCAGGCTTCTTGTTGCCTGCTCCCAGCTCCTCTTCCATCTCTTTTACGAGGGCCGGAATCCTCTCATCTCCTGCATGTTTGTTGAATGCCTCAAACAGGTCAAGCTCTGAGTTCTCCTCAATCTCCACACCGATGTTGTAGAGCTGTTTGATCGGTGCATTACATGCAAGGAAGTTCAGTGGACGGGGGCCGAAAGAAATGATCTTCAGATTGTTCAGTCCCTCGATAGCCTTTGCGATCGGGATAAACTCGTGGATCATGTCTGCGCAGTCCTCTGCGTCGCCTACCGGATATTCCGGGATATAAGCGTTAATGTTGCGCAGTTTCAGGTTGTAGCTTGCATTGAGCATACCGCAGTATGCGTCTCCTCTTCCGTCCAGAAGGTCATTTCCTGACTCCTCTGCGGCAGCGATGAACATCTTCGGTCCATCGAAATGTTTTGCAAGCAGTGTCTCGGAGATCTCCGGTCCGAAGTTTCCAAGGTAAACGCACAGAGCGTTGCATCCTGCTTTCTTGATATCCTCAAGAGCCTGCACCATATGGATCTCGCTCTCTACGATACAGATAGGACATTCATAGATCCCTTCTGAGCCATATTTCTCTGTGTAGGCTTTCATAAGGTTCTGTCTTCTTGTCACGGATAAGCTCTCCGGGAAACAGTCACGGCTTACAGCTACAACTCCGATCTTTACTTCTGGCATGTTGTTCATAGTGTTTCATTCCTCCTTTAAAAATAGATTACAGTGTAATGTTTTCTCCTTTAAGTCCATTGAAGGCGCCCTCGATCTTTGCATCCTCGTGGGCAATGAGCCATTTGTTCTTCGCTGTGATCAGACGGTCCTCCCCCTCTTTTCCCACAGGGAAGGTAAGCTCTGTGTTGGTATCTTTCGGCAGCACAACGACCACACGGAATCCCTCGTTGTCGTCTACAGTACAGGGGGCATAATGCAGCGTAGTCGCGTACACTTCGATGGCTGTCCCTGCCGGAACAAGAAATGCCTCCACCTTCGATGTGTCATAGGTGTGATCCGGCTCCACATCCTGCTGCTTTCCGATGAGCAGAATGGCGTCTGTCACAGCCACGTTGATCTCCGATGAGCGGTGATACTCCAGCGCATTCAGTTTTTTGTTATTTCCGTTGCAGTACCCGATCTCGATCGGCAGACCGCCAAACCCACGGTTTTTCAGCTCCTCTGCCACCGGAAGGGCCTCCAGCTCCTCCACAGAGGGCACATAGATGACATCGTCAGCGGGCAGCGGAGTGTGCTCCATCTCCTTTAACAGGCGGCTGAAATCATAGCCTTCCAGCACCTTGCCGTATGCCCTGAAGGACGCATCCGTCACTTTCTGGATCTGCATGTCCATCTCCTCCTTTTTATTCACTAAGGTCAGTATATCAACATTTTTTATTGAATACTACCAATTTTTTGTGTTCTTTATGGCAAATTCTTGTCTTTTTGCACT
>CAJFOL010000119.1 GCA_904397185.1 uncultured Clostridia bacterium | reverse complement strand
TGGGTAGGTTGCAGAGCGGCCAAATGCAACGGACTGTAAATCCGTCGACTACGTCTTCGTTGGTTCGAATCCAACCCTGCCCACCACTTTAATTATAAGGATAATAGTTATTATTTCATATATATTTTTTAAATTTGACGAACTTTTTTGACGAACTTTTTTCTCGAAACTATACATGAATTTTGACGAACTTTAAATTTTGCGAATCATTAGGTCTTTATATCTTTCTTTCTCAAGCCAGGCGACATTTGTCGCCTTTTATGTTTTGTTTTTAAGTATAACATGACTAGAAAGATACACTTAAACTCTTACTTTTAATTCATCCGCATTTTTCAAACATTATCTTATGTAAACTATGATATTTAAATAATATATATTTATCTCTTTAGGTATAATATATATTATAGTAATATTATAAGGATAATTTCTTTGTTACTTTCTTTAGTGGTAGAAATTTTCTTCTATACCTCTGGAAAATATCTTCTATTATTTTTGGACACAAAAAAAGGCATAGCATATAGCATACACCTTTTTTTTAATATTAAAAGAGGGAATTTATGTCAAAATTATACTAACTTACTTTGCTATCACCCCCTTTTAAATTTGAATTTGCTAAATATTTAAAATCATCATAACAATATATTTTTGTCATGCGACTTCGCCCTGGCATAATATCTGAGCCTGTGGTAATTTGCATATGTGGTGGTGATCTCTTGACAATTTGTTTAAAGTCTGAAATTGGCATTGTTATGCCCTTTTCATGCAATATTTCTTTGTCTATTGATGATATACTAAAATATTTTCTCTTATCTACTTGATTAAATACTGAAAGTCCCACTTTATACCTCCTTTATTATATTTCCCCACTGGTTTACCATCGCATAACCGACTTCAATTGGAGTGATACACCGCCTGTAGTCCCCATAACTCATTTTTGATATGAATTCACCATAATGCTTATAGTTACACTGAGTTGGCAAAAGCGGAGGCAAACCTTCAAGCCATAAATCCGTTAATTTTTTAAAATCTGCATATTCACAATAATCGATACGACAACTATGTTTTTGCCAAAGTTTATTTAAAGCACTCCCTGCTGGATTTTCAAAGCATTTTTTCTTTATCGGTAATTTCCATAATTTTTTTATCATATCTAAATCACGTAATTGCAAATCTTTTCGACCTGGCTGTGTGTTTAAATAATGCAACCCTGCTTTTGAAAAGTACGTACAAGGTGGAAAAGCCATTAAAAAAGAATACTCGGAATAATTTAAATGTAAATTATCTATATCTCTAATATCATACTGAATATGATGCTTGTTATTTACATTATGTGGTAAAATGTCTATAGTAGTCACATCAAAACCAGCCTCACGAAATGGAATGCTTACTGCTCCAGATGTTTCAAATAAAACCAAAATTTTACACATATATATCACTCCTATAATAAATGCTAAGCAATTTTAATGATTAAAAATTGCATTTTTGCCGAAATTTTTGCAAAAAATATTTTCAAAAATCGATTTCACCGCATTCTAGACGGCTATTTCATTGTAAATTTTCTCGATTTTTCTAAAATGTATCAGCCTCGGTTCTGCTGAACCTAACCATCGCGTAATCTGTGCTGGAGATACTCCTATCTTTTTGGCAAGTTCCTGTTGATTAAACTTCCCATAATTCAGTATCTCTACTAGCATCTCTTTCGGTGACTTTTCCATTAGAATTTTCCCTCCAATTTTTAAAAAATTGAAAAATTTTTGAAAAATTTTTGAAAAAAGTGATATTTGCGAAAATGCAAACACAAAATGCTGACGCATTTTGTTATAGGACTTATTTCAAATTGGTGTACCTCACAACCTGCTGTATTTTAGAATTATCAAATTATTTGCAAATGTCGCAAACGTCCGCTTTGCTTTCGACGTGTTGCTTTGCCATTTGCTTGCATAATTTTTTGATAATTCTAAAAATCAAGTACAGCAGGTTCTTTCCCTTCAGTAATAACTTCGGTAGAATTGTGCTTCACTTCGCTTAGCACTTCCGCTCCGCTACTCTGTGAAGAGATATCTTGTTTGCAATCATCTTCGTCTTCGGTAGGTCTCTTTGACTGGCCCATCAACTCTTTTATCTTCGCCTGGATACGTTCGTTCTCAAGTTGTTTCTTAAGTAACTTATTCTCTTGTTTCTCAGCCAAGTAGTCTCTAAGCCTAGAAAGTACCCCTTGTTTACGGCTCCATTTTTTTGATATTGAGTTAATATACTTGTACTTCTTTTTTAACCCTTTAGTCAGTGTTAACAAGATTTCATCAAAACATTTGATTACATCCTGATCTGCACCACTAAAGTTGGATGCTATTTCTGAAATATTTGCATATTCGTTCAAATAGTCTTCCACAGTTCGAAGTTCCTCATATTTACGAAAATTCTTCTCTGTTTCCATTTTCACCCTCCTCTTTCTTTAATTTTTCTTTTTTTGCTTTATCTTCTTTGGATTGTTTAGGTTTCTTGCCTCTAAATGTCTCAGGTATATCAATCACCCTCGATTTAAAGTATTTTTCGAAATAATCGGCTGAATACTGTGTCCTTGTAGTTTTCTCAAGTACTAAGCCCTCATTTTCTTTCCCTCGTACAAACATTGGAATAAAGTAGTCTGAATCATAGCAGTTAAATATGTTGCCACGATATTTAAACACCACTGTTTTATCAACCAAGTTTGGATTTCGATTGGATAAATATGTCTCAAGTATCGCATTATCATATATTATGTTGCATATCCAATAAGTCGCAAGGAGTGTGTTGTATTTGTTATACTCGTTATGAATTTCAACAACTTCAATAAATATTGCGAGGTCTCTTATATCAATGTGTAGTCTTTTTGGTCTTTGAGCGATAAAACACAAAAATAGTTTGTATTGCCCTGAGAGTTCTATTGCTTTGGTTATGAAGGTTGGCAAGGCTCCCAAATGAGAATCAAATAGGTCTTGAGTTTCATCAAGAAAATATCTACCGCAAGGGCATAACAATGTAGTTGTATGAATATCGTTTGGCAGTCCAAAACCTATACCATTAAATTTGTATGCCGAATTTCGCTGTCTCATAAAGCCTTTTGTTTCAAAATATGTATCACAAAACACTGTGTGGTCATTTGGTGGTCGTATAGAATAGCCTGCTTCATTTAATTTGCTACAAATTTGTTTAGAGACCTGGACGTCTCTTTTAGCAATATTTGGTCGCATGAACTCTGACATAAGTTTACCAGCGAGAGAACTCTTCCCTTTCCTACGTTTCCCCCAAATGATTACTACCTCGGTTGGAGAGAATAGTCCGTCTGCAAACATATCTTCAATTTTGTCATACACTCGCAATTTCTTGCCTTTGTATTTTATACACTCTTTTTCATGCTTTTCAAACATGGCTTGTCCTCATTATTTAATTAAAATTTATAAATTATTGTAAAATACTGTTGCATTTTTTTATTTTTGTGATATAATATAGATGTAGTCATAGATACAAGGCAAGGTTTTCTTGGTCGTCATGATTATCATAAGCAACTTGTTTGCTGATCTAAGCAGATATATAGGTATCCTTGTTATGCTATATATGCCTGTCAATTTTGACATTGGGTAAAGTGGCGAATCTTTATCAGCATGTAAGACCTGGTGGTAACTTACACACCTTAAGTAAGAGTTTTTTAACTCTTACTTTTTTTATATCTATTTTTAAACTCTTTATATTTTTTTCTATTCTCTGATGATTGCTTTGTATGATTTAGAATTTTATCCATCATTTTTTCTACATCCGCTTTAGGAAGTCGTGTTGACCTGATAGTCTTTTTAAACTTCTCACCCTGCTTTATTGGTTGGTCTTCATTATCTTTAACTTCTAGTATATGCCTATAATATTTAATTCCATTTTTGCCATAAAATGTTGTATTTTTATTATTTTTGGTTGACCCTGGAATGACAGCATATTCTTCATCACCGTTTTGATTAACTATTTTGTCAGCAATAATTACTGGTCTTGTCGATTTTAACTTTTTTGATTTTTTATTATCAAATTTTAAATATTTATCTGCTGTTTCTAAGGTTTGACCAATAGGCAAGGCATTCCTTTGTTTGTTAATTTTTCTATCTAGTTTTTCTTTTGACTTGTTTATGTTCATGTTGTGCCTTCTTTTGCTTAGTTTTTAACTTAAACATATCATTTATGTATTTTTCATCTGTAAAACCGTCCTTGTATTTTTTATTAAGAAAAGTAGGGCTGTCTTTTGTTATAGACAAGGTTCGGTGCATGTGATTGTAATATTTTGCATAGGCTTCATCTTCTTTTTTATTAAAATCTTTTTCAATATTATCGAAAAACTTATCAAAATTATTTCTCTTTAATGTAGTATTCATTTTAGTTAGCATTTTTTCAGCATTGTTTAGAAAAGTGATATGTTCCTTTTCAATCTGGTCCATATTCTTTTTTAATTCCAAAGCCTTTTGATGCTCTTTACTGTATATTTTCATACACCCTCCTACAAATCATAGTAAAGTGTAATTGCTTTTACTTTTCTTTTTACAGGTTTACCTTTAATATTTGTTTTTGCTGTCTTCTTTGAATCATTTGTCTTAATACTTGCTTTTGTTTGCTTTTGTGTTACATTGATTCTCTTATTGGCTTTAGGTAACATTTTAGTGTTTTGTTTTGATTTTTGTCTTGTGCTTGTCCTTGTCGGTCTTTTAACTGCACTTTTTGTTGAAATCTTATTATTTTTTTGTTTTTTCATTGTTTTTCTCCTTTTTTACTTAATTTTTTTATTATGAAAATTTGATAGGTTAAGAGAGAAAAATCTCTCCTCTCCTATCCTATCTCTACAATATCATCGTCTCCAGGTATCTCTTCATCGCCAATACTGACCTCGGTTATAGCCTCAATGATATCTGCATATTGTGACCATCCCTCTGCAGTCTTGTACGACTCTACCGCTTCCGCTGGAACGTAGATTGCTACTAATGCTGAAGTATAATTCTCTCCTAATTCACCACTTGGAGTTAATGACTCAAATGTAATAGTCTCAAGTTGACTGCAATACATGAAAATTGTCTCTCCAATATATGTTACATTTGATGGTATTGTAATGTTTTTCAAACTTATGCAATTTACAAATGCATTGCTACCAATTGAAGTTACACTTGATGGTATTAATATATTTTCAAATCCATTGCCACCAAATGCATAGTCTCCTATACTTGTTACTGTTTCAGGTATGGTAATTTGAGTTAAATCACAAGAATAAAAGGCATAATCACCAATGGCAGTTACTGTTTCTGGTATTACGTATGAATTTAGTTTGCCTTTTGGATAAACTAGCAATGTCGTCAAATCTTTACTAAATACCACTCCATCTACACTTGCATATGTACTGTTTGATTCATCTACATTAATTGCATAGATATTACCATTACTAAATACACCATTACCTAAATGGTTTAGACTTGCTGGTAATGTAATACTCATTGAACTATCTGCAAACCAACCAATGCTTTGAAATGCATTATCTCCAATAAATTGCAAATCACTTGGCAAATCAAGATTTGAAATATAATGGAAACCTTCAAAAGCACCATCTCCAATATATATTAATGAACTTGGCAATGTTAAACTTGTAACATTTTGACAGTCGCGGAATGCATATTCATTAATTGTAGTAACTGAATCAGGCAAATTAACGGCACCTAGATTGATGTTGGATGAAAATGCATTATAATCAATTAACTCAAGGGATTGTGCTTGAGAGAAATCTACTTCCTGCAAATTTTCACAATTATTAAATGCGAAATATCCAATTGATGTTATAGTGCTAGGAAATACTACTTTTTCGATTGTCTTATTTTCATTAAAAACATAATCACCTATTTCTGTTACTGTATAATCGTCACCTTCAATAAAGTTTCCTTCGCTATCTATTGAATATGAACTTGGAATAACTATCTCAGTCTCAGAGCCTGTATAGCCTGTCAAAACACCATCGGAGAAAGTAAAGTCTAAGACTTTAATCTCAGGCTCCTCGTCAGGTTCTTCGTCTTCGCCTGGGTCAATCGGAACTTCAATCTCTCCATCATCTCCACCTGGCAATGGTATGTCTACGTCACCTAAATTGCCATCATCTGGTTTTTCTGTATCGTCTGTTGGCTCTTCAGTTTGAGTGTCTTCTATTCCAAACCAGGTTTTAACCAAATCTGGCTTAATCACATAGGTTGTGCCGAGCGATATACCGAGTATTAATATTATTGACAATAATGTCATTAAAAATGTTTTTAAAAATGTTTTCATTTTTTCTCCTTTTAACAAACTAAATAGATTTGTGCAGGCATTGTTTGATACATATCCAATTTTGAAGTATAATAATAATTAAAGTAAGTTCTATCACTTATAGTTGAAACCCCACTTTCGTTTACAATTTGAAATGTATTGTTGTCTGTGCCTTCTACATATCTAAAGTAAATTGAAAAATCTTCACCTAATTTAATGTTGTAATTATTAACTACAATATCAACAACCGAATGAGAGTCGTCATTACTATAATAGCCATGATATTTATCCGTACTACTTTCAGTTGTTAATAAATCGTATATGTATATACTTCCATCTGCATTTTCAATAATAGCCTTTATTTTATCTTTATTATTTCCTAAATTTTCGACAGCAGTTTTTAGTTCATCGCTATCTTGAAAATTTAAATACGTTGTTGGTGATGGATGCCCTGTTCCTGAAGTGTAGTCACTATCTACTGCATAAACTAAGTTGTAATTAGCAAGCACTTCTTCTGCTGTTTCATAGAAGTATGCATACAGGTTGGTATCAGATGATATTTCTAATGTATCAACTTTATTACCATTGCTGTCTTTCCAGTATGCAAATAATAAACCCTCTTTTTCAGCAGTTGGAAACTTAGAAACCTGTGAGCCTATTGTATAAATATAACTATATATGATATCGTCATCAAGGTAATAATTTAGTGTAGCATAATCGTCTATTTGTCCATTTATTGAAAGTTGGTCATCCTTTTCATAGCCAATAGGCTTAACCTCAACTATTAAATTATTTCGTGTAAAATATGTATTCCAATAATTTACTGCTTCCTGTCCGCCATAGGTAGTAAGTGTAAAGGTTGCACCGTTTCCATAAAAAGCAAAATTGAATTGCAGTGTGTCGTCATATAAAACATCTAAGTCGTTGTTTAAAAATGCATAGTGATATTCTGCTCTGACGTAATTTGTTGAAGAGTCAACTTGTGTGCATGGCTCGTCATTTACATAAACTCCATATATTTTGCCTGCTTCCAGTCTTATTTTGTCGTCACTATAAATCACTGCCGAGTAAGTTCCATCACTGTTTTGTGTCAGTACAATATTTTCTAGTGAAAATTGTGCAGTATCGGAAACAGTTGTTGTGGTTACAGTGTTGGTCTGAATCAAACCTGTAATATATCCCCAAACACCGCCTTCTGCTGTGTAGTAATAATTGAGTTGTATTCCACAGTATGCCGTTATACCAACAAAAATAATTCCTAAAAATGAAAATACATATACTCTTGAATTTGGATATTTAAAGCATAAGAAAATAATAAATCCAATGAAAGCAATAAAAATTAAGTCGTACCAGAAACCCGTATCAAATAATAAAGATAACATTATGCCACCTCCTCATTTGAATTTATCTCGCTAAATTCTAGCACTTCAAAATAACTCAGTCCGCTATCGTGTATAAGCCCAGAATACTTGTATCCTGCATTTTCAAGAATTGAAACGTCTATTGTGACAGATAGATAAATATTATCAGCATAAGGTAGATATTCGTCTATAAATTCTTGCTTTAATCTAAGACCATAATAGTCATCTGTGAGCAATACTAGGTCAAAATCATAAACATCAAGATCTATAATCGGTCTCCCTTGGAAATAATCGCCTGCAGACGAACTAGAACCATCAAGTGAATATGTTGGACTTCCATGTAGGATGCCAAACATTGAGTCATTGCTGTTCTTAGCACCATCAGCCGAAATAGTGACATAGATGGTATAATATGATTTGAGTCTATTGATAACTTGTGTAGTATCTTCCGCCAATATTTCTTCTCCAACTGAGCCATCTAATTCCACTTCATAATAATCAAACATATCGTCAGCGAACTCAAAAATATATGTACCTTCAGTTCCAGCAGGTAAGGCTTGGATTTGTTGATAAATTTGATATGCCAGGTAATCGACATTATAACTATAGTAATAGTTTGTTGAACCTGAATAGCCTATTCTTCGTGAATCATGTGCAAATTCACTTGCATTAAAATCTTTCTTTGATACATAATTATCACCTTTGAATTGCATATATACATATTCACTATTTTCACCTTCACCTACTTGTAGTAAGAACATTGAATCATCGTCTATAGGATTGGTTGAACCTGTAAATTGAGTGTTGTCAAGTGCTTGATATTCGTATCTAGATGTGGCTGTGGCATCTGCAAATACATTGTAATAACTTGCCTTGTATTCAGTCCCAAATATCCACCAGCCTGTTGATTTTAATGTATAAGTTGAAATTTTGTAGTTGCTTGTTACAAAATCAACAAATTCGTCTAAATCAAGCGAGCCATTACTATCAATATATTCTCGAACAGTATTTCCTAAATAGTCGGAATAATTTTCATAATCAACCCATACAATCGAATCATCTGGTGTATTTGCCACATACTGAATACCTTGAGAATAGGTGTGCTTTAGGTTCTCGTCAGTGAAGTAACTTAATTTTATATCCATCATCTCAAGTCCATTGTGATTTTGATTTGATTTGTAATCAACTGTCAATATGTACTGAGTTCCACCATCTGCCTTCTCTAGAATTCCAGCATTTACAGTTGTTGATGTCAATTTTTCTGGACCATATTCAAGGATGTAAACGTACCAACAGCAAACCACTAAACATAGAATAAAGACCAAAACACCTAATGTTATTCCTATTTTCTTTTCTGTACTCATTATTTTGTAATTTCTCCTAAATGATTAAAAAATGATTATCAAAACTATTGCTAAAAATATTAAAAATGGCAATAACTTTAAAATTAATTTGAGGATAAACATTTTTTAACCTTTTCTTTTCGACTTTTATATTTCTTTTCAAGTTCACTGTATTCAATCTCTAAGTCACCAAATAGTGCAAGTTGAATCGCCTTCATATTATCTTCTCACTATTAGTGACAATAGCGATGATGCTGACTGCGACACCTCTTCTACTTTTTCTGGTTGTGAATTATTTAAAAATCCAAACCAGTCATCGACAAGAACTTCTACAAAAGTTTGTCCTGTGCAACTGCCATAAATGAGTACTACTAGACAGAATATCGCTCCTATGCCAAGTATCCATAACAATACCTTTAACCATGTTGGCATTCCTTTTGAATAATGTTTTCTCATTTGTCCTCCTATTTCACATTTAGTTGTGCATATTTTAAGATGTTATTTGCATCTGATGGCTTAAGGTTAAATTGCCTGCACCATGCAACATATTTTTCTATTGATTCCATGCCTTCACCTCCTTTTAAACGTCTATATCATCGATACTTTGGAAAAGAGCATTGAGTTCTTCCCTAGTATATTGACGACCTGCAAAATTATTTTTCTTCTCGGTATTTGAATAATAATAATTTTTAAAATCACCGTTTATGACTTTACTAGCATTTTGCAAAAACCATTTAAGAGTTAAATTGCCATTGTTTAATAAGAAGTCGCTTTCTTTGATTGCATTTAAGAGTTTGTTGTAATCTATGCCCTTGTATAATGCTAATTGACAGTCAATTTGCTTATTTAGTTTTTTAAACTTTGCTAGAAATACAATTTGTTCTTCATTCAAAATGAATTGAGTGCTGTTATCCTGGACTTTTTCTAAGTATGGTGATTCAAATAGTTTTTCAACAAGAAGACCAAAATCAATAGTCCCAAACACTATCGCCTTTTTAAGAGCCTCCTGGAACTGTCTTGTCTTCGGCTCAAGTTGTTTCACTGTTGGCTTACGTTCTTGAGTTGGTTCTCCTGGCAATTTTGGATAAATTCGCCGTTCATGTTTATGGCTATTAATTGTAATTGATATGTAATCTTTTTCTTTCATAGAAGCCAACCTATCCGAAATAGTCCTCGTAGTAGTTTTATATAATTTTGCCAAGTCTTCATTTGATAAAGTGCAATATCCACCATCATTCAGATTATCAACAATTTCGTAATATAGGTCTTTCTGGTCACCATTTAAGACCTTTGATTTTCGTACTAACCTAGGAACAACATTCCAATAACTCGGGCAACTCATTTTAACCTCTTAAAAACTTTTATCATTTTGCCTTCTGGTGGGAAATACAATAGTTCTTTGTCTTTATTTAATTTGAAGAATAAATTAAGTAACGTTCCAATACCAAAAGACCAAATGCTACAGTTTTCTCCACCCTGCTTCCAGGTCAAACAAAAAACACCAAATCGATACGAAGATGGCTCTCCCATCTTACCATCTGATTTGGTGTTTTCATTTAAATTATCTTGTGTTTTGTCAAGGATTAACTGACTTTGACTTGGAAAATACATTTTTACCTCTTTTTAATTTAAAAAGTCATCTATAATGTCTAGCACCATACCTACAGTAATTTCTTCATCCTCTTCGAAGTTCTCTCGAAGATAGTTATCTAAAATATACAAACTAGGACGAGATTTAAGGTATTTAACTTTTTCCTCGAGTGATTTTACGTTACAGTCAGAGCATACGTCATAAGAATAATCTTTATCGTAATAACACTTTTTGCCACATTTCTTGCAATTGAACACTTTTAGATGATTCAAAATGTCGGGCTCATTTAAATTATCAGTCATTTAAAACCTCCTGGCATATAGCCGACACCTTAACGGTGTTTCGTCTTAATTTTCAAAGACTCATCAGGGCTATTGCAAATATTGTAGATTTTTGACTAAGTTAAAGTTGGTCAGTGGTCACAGGACTTACACCTGTGAATGAGTTAGATGGCATCACTAACTCAGTATAAAGGGAGGAAATATGTCAACATAAGTTTTATTATCGGAGATTATGTATGTCATTTATT
>CAJFOL010000118.1 GCA_904397185.1 uncultured Clostridia bacterium | reverse complement strand
ATTTATTGCCTACCGTGTCTTTAGTTTGCGGATACAAACTATATTCCACCACCACTGATTACTATTTAATTATTGCAAGTGCTGGAATTCCAGACTTTCGCAAATTAAAAAACATTGATATCATCACTTCATAACTTGAACAAGGTATTGTTTCACTCTGTGTCTTTACTTCATATATTTTCATTTTCTCTTTCTCTCCTTTCTTTGTTTTTCTCTATTTAACAATTCCGCAAATAATGAACTGCGAACATACAAATCTCGAAAGTTTCTACTTGCAGAATCTGCATATCTCTTATGATACCCCCGTACAAAAGATATTTGCTTATAAAAGAAACTTTCACCTTTGCTTGTATATACACCTACATCCGAAGGCAACCATTTAGCATAATCAATTACAAATGGTACTTTTATGAAATAGTCCCAATCGTCTACAATATAGACAATATCTCCAACCTGTAAGTTTCTAAAAGTCTCAAATGTTAAAGTGACTAGGTCATCCTGCTCTTCCTGGGATGTTCCGAGTTCTTTCATAAACTCTTCTTTACCGATTAATAACATATTCTCTCCTTATTTTGACTACATATTTGTAATTTGGCTTGTAGCCGACACCTTAAAGGTGTTTCGTCTTAATTTTCAAAGACTCATCAGGGCTATTTGCGAACATTGTCGAATTTATGACTTTAGTTAAAATTTTGTGTTATACTGTTATGATAACTTGGACGGCATGTCGATTGCCTTATGTTGTCAAAAATCTTACTTAGGAGGAAAATATGGGGATATTCAGAAATCATAAAAGGCTAAACCTATCTGAGCAAATAGCCAGAAATGAGAAAGAACTCGAGATGTTAGAATCTAAACCAAGGCTATATGAAGAAGATAGAAATAGAATTAAAGATCTAGCAGGATTGATTGCAAGAGATAAAGAGAAGAAAGAAATTATCAGAGAAAAGGCAATTAAAAAGCAAAAATCTTCAAAAGGGACTACAATCAATTCAGTTTCAATTGGCTCTAGCAATATCAAGAAAACTGGAATGGTTGACAGTTCAGTAGCAATTGCTAATAGACAGGAGTCTAACAAATCTCAAAAAACTACAAAAACTAAACCTAAAAAGAAAAAGTAGTTTTTATCACCCTTCGGGGTGATTTTTTATTGTCCCATAACTTCGTAGATATCTAATCCAACTTTTCCTTTTCTTAATAGCCTTTTATGTTCTCCATAATAACCAGTCATGTAAGCCAAATATGTAGCAAGTGTTAAATCTTCTTTATCTTTACCAATAGTTTTTATAAAACCTTGAACTCCTGGTAGTTTCACACTCCCATCGGGATTGATAGGAATTTGGTCACTTGCTTCTAATATTATTTTAAGTTTTGACATGTTTACCTCCATTTAGAGCAACTTTTAGTTGCATTTTTAACTATTATAATTACTTTAGGTTGCATTGTCAATAAGATTTGCAACTTTTTTTATAATTTTTTACTAAAAGTTTACATTAGTTGAACTTTTTTGTAAAAAATGTAAACTTTTAATAAGGAGGTAAATATGAGAATAAAAGAATTAATGCAAGAAAAAGGCATCCAACAACAACAAATGGCTGAATTACTAAATGTCTCAAGAGCATCAATTTACAAATATCAACAAGGTAAGGCAGAGCCCAACATAGAAACTCTTATCAAAATCGCAGATTACTTTGATGTCAGCCTTGACTATTTGTGCGGACGACAAAACAAGAACTTAATCTTTGCCGACAGTTTAACTGAAACACAAAAAAAATTGGTTGCGATTATTAAAAGGCTTACACCTGAACAGGCGAACTTCGCTCTAGGATACTTTTCTGAAATGTTAAAGATTCCATATTCAGAAGTAGTGCCAAGCAAACCGTTTTAAAATTTGTACTTGAAAATTGTCTTTTCTTGAACTACCCTATTCTTTAGGGGTGTTATATGGATAAAGATTTTGCAAAAGATGTCAATGATGGTTTAATTAAAATTATAGAAATGTGCAAGTGGCTACTAAATTGCTTGCAAGTTGAAGTTGGCCGAAATGCAAAAACATGGCAAAAAGAAAAAGCAAATATAATTGATATAAAGGCTGTTGATTCTAATTCTTACAAGGAGGTGGAATCTATGGCTAAAATAAAAAATATCTATCATCGTGCTGATGGTAGATGGGAATATGTGAAAAAACAAAATGGTACTAAAATTTATCTTATCGCTAGCACAAAAGAAAAATTAATAGAAAAAGTTAGAGAGGAAAAACAAAATCATAAAAAGCAAGTACAAAAAGAAACAATGACATTTGTTAAGTGGTGCCTTAGATGGCTTGAAGTATATAAACAAGATTTACGTTTGAGTTCTCAAAAGAGATACAAACAAATCATACAAAAATACATTCAACCATTTTTTAAAGAAACAGCACTCAAAAAAGTTAACCAGGAACAAGTCCAACAGTTTGTAAACAGTCTTGTTGGTGAACGTAATAAGGAATATGCATTTTTAACAGTTCGTCAAGCATTAAAACAGGCATTTATTAACAAGAAAATTAGTGAAGATATTTCTTCAATGCTTGTTAAACCTAAACGTCATAGAAGAATTCGTCGAACTGCAATGAGTCTTGTGGAGCAACAGGAACTAATGAGAGTTTTAAAAGAGTATGAGCCAAATGTACGAATGTTTATCTTGTTTAGCATTATTTTAGGAACTCGCCGAAGCGAAACTATGCGATTCAAACTAAATGACATTAACGAACTAACAAACCGCATACACATTAAGGGAACTAAAACTTACGGTGCGGATAGAAATATTAAAATAACAAATGAGATGATTACACTTTTAAAAAACAATGCCGAACGTGACGAAAGCGAAAACTACTTTTATTATAACCCTGACTATTACACAAAGAAGATACAAGAAATTTACTCAAAGGCGAAAATTCGAGACAAAACGTTACATGACTTAAGGCACACCTGTGCTACAAACTTGCTATATCTAGGTATGCCAGATAAATTTAGACAACAATATTTGGGCCATGCCAACATAGTTATGACAAATGACGTTTACACCAATTTGCAGGACGATATTACCAAAGACGGACTGCTTAAATTATATAATAATTTATATCCTGAAATTTGACGAACTTTTTGACGAACTTTTTTGCCATTTTCGGCAACTTTCAATCGCTATAGGCCTTATAAATAAAGGCATATAGACATTGGTTAAACGGCTGTAAATCCGTCGACTACGTCTTCGTTGGTTCGAATCCAACCCTGCCCACCATACAAAGAACACACCATATATAGTGGTGTTTTT
>CAJFOL010000117.1 GCA_904397185.1 uncultured Clostridia bacterium | reverse complement strand
TTGTGAGCTTCTCCGTCTCCGCCGGAATAGCTTACCTCTGATGAAAGTGTACCTGTCGCTTCATTGTAGTCTACCTGCACGGTTGCTTTGATCGTCTGCGTACTGTTTGTTACTCCTGCTACGCTTCCGCCAGTCTCCGTGATCAGGTACGTATAGGTTCCGTCTTCTGTAAATGTCGCATATCCGAAGTCAATGACCTTATTGTCCTGACCGCCGTTCTGCGCTTCTGCTGTTGTAGTAGCCGGAGCTCCATCCTGCGGTGTGATTGTAAATGTAAACTTATCCGTATCCCGCAGGTCACGTCCGCTCATGTCTTTCAGCGCCTGGATATTGGCTGTTATCTCCTGCGGCGTATAAGTATTTGTAAATGTCATGGAACCGCTTGTCGTAGCCGATGCCACTGCCTCCAGAGAACCGGACTTATTATCAGTTACATTTACTGTGATGGTCACTTTATGATCATCATAGTGGATCTGTCCCGGATTTTCCGGAATCACCTCACTGATCTCAAATGTGTATTCACCTGCCGCAGTAAAGATGATGTCTCCAAACGCTGCTTTGTGATCGGTTGTATCTTTGCCGATCTGCAGATCCGAAGCATTTGCCGGCAGCGTAACCTTCGTGGTATCTCCGCCTGTCTGGGTCAGGGTAAATGTAAATACTTCATCGCCCCAGTCTTTTCCGTTAAATACCTTGGTAACTTCCAGGTTCGTCGCACCGGTGAGTGTCGCCTGTCCGGCTGAATAGTTGTTGACAAATGCTGCTGTCGCTGCACTGTCCGCCGGGATGGTTCCTTTAATTTCAGCATTTTGCGCTGTATATCCATCTTCCGGCGTCTCTGTCACAGTATACTGCGCGCCTTCCGGGAGACCGGTGATCGTAACGCTGCCGTTATGTTTCAGCGTGATCGTGCCGCCACTCTTTATCGTACCCTGATATTCTGTTGTACCGTCTGATGTACCACTGTAACTGTATCCACCATCCAGCGTTTTGCCTTTCTTGTCAGTCAGGACTACTGTAAAGGTAAATGCTTTTGCAGTATCAATGACAGTCCCCTGATCTGTATTTACCGTGATCGTCTTGCTGATCGTCAGGCTGCCTGTCTTTACTTCTGTCTCTGTCTTATTGGTTGTGATCTGCGGATCATGTCCGACTTTGATCTGTGCCTCATTATTAATGGTCTGGCCTGCCGCGTTCTCGTTCACGACAGCCTGGAATGAAACCTGACCATCCATAGTATGAGCAGGTACATCATTGAGCGTCCATGTGATCGTACGGGTGTCCGCGTCATACACGGCATTCTCACCGGCACTGTCCGGAACATAAGTCAGTCCTTCATCCAGTGTATCGGTAATCACCATATCTACAGGCTCATCTCCGGCATTTGCATACTGGATCGTGTAAGTTAATGTATCGCCGACCTGTGTTCCGTCTGTAGATGTGTCATCGTCTGTCACGCTCTTCTCCGGAACATAGTTGGTCACTTCATTCGTGTAGCTGATAACCGGATCATCTGTTCCAATCTGGATCTGCGCTCTGTTCGTAACTGCATTTCCATCGTTCTGTACTGCATCAGCGTTGACCGTTACTTTAAATGTAACCGTTCCTTTATCGCCTGCACTGTGCTGACCGAGATTCCATGTGATCATATGGGACTGTTCATCGTAGGAACCATTGTTATCAGCACTTCCACTTACGTAAGTGGTGCCTGTCGGAATCGTATCTGTTACTGTCAATACTCCGTCTGCCTCAGCAGCCCAGTCGATCGTATACAGGAGCTCATCTCCTACTCCGACCATCTGGCCGTTAATGGATACTTCCGGTTTATCCGCATAAGATACATCTTTCGTCGATTCAGACGGATACGGTGTAGTGACAACATTTGTCTTATGTCCGTTGACTGTCGCCGTGTTATCAACCGTTGCTCCTGCATCTCTTGTAATTGTCACATCGAAAGTGAGTACCACCTGAGCGTCGGCTGCAAGGCCGGTCAGATTCCATGTGAGCTCCTGCCCGTCTGCTGCTGTACCTTCCACTGTCGGTTCTGTGGCTGATGCTTCTCCACCATTGACAGTTACTTCAGCAGATCCGGTTACATATTCCTGTCCTTTGGTGAGCTCATCGACGACTGTCGCTGTTCCGTTATCTCCCGCAGTATTTTTAAATGTGATCTGATAGGTAAGCTCCGTTCCCTCGGTTACCTCTGACGCG
Organism: uncultured Clostridia bacterium; assembly: GCA_904397185.1. GTDB lineage: Bacteria > Bacillota > Clostridia > Christensenellales > UBA1242 > Caccovivens. The sequence continues at coordinate 5,431 of CAJFOL010000117.1, read as the reverse complement.
TTTGTAGTCTCTGTCTTTTCCGGAACAGGATTCTCTACAGTATTAGTAGACTGCGGATGATTGTCACCGATCTGGATCTGTGCCGTATTTGTTACCGTATTCTCCGGATTCGTAATCTTCACTGCATCTGCTGTGATCTCTACAGTATATTTTACCTGACCGGCCGCTCCGGCGTTCTGATCCTCAAATCTCCAGGTAATCGTCCTGCCATCCTGACCAAGTGACCCTTCTCCCGAAATACTGTCTTCCACCAAGCTGGTTCCCTCCGGGATCGTATCTGTTACGATCACGGTGGCTGTTGTCGGCGCACCGGAACTATCCTGTGCGTTGTTGACCCAGTCGATCGTATAAGTAAGTTTATCTCCCACACCGACAAGCTGACCGTTGATCTCTGTCTTAAGATCCGTGTCATCTGCACTGTAAACAGATTTTTCGTCTTCCGGTGTCAGGATGTTGCGGAATGTGGTCTCGCCCTTACTAATACTATCCTCATCCACTGTTGCTACAAGACTTCCCGCGTGATCATCTTCCACACTTACTGTATATACCAGCTTATGGCTGTCATAGGTCATGTCCGGATCATACTCCGGATTATCCGAACCCGGAATCTGCTCTGCGATCGTGATCTCGTATGTTCCTTCCGCAGTAAATGTGATAGCTCCGAAGTCGATATCGCCATTTGCATCACTGGTTGCTGTAGCCGGCATCGGAAGCGTAAATCCTGAATCCTGGGCTGCTCCGCTTGTCGTGTTCTTTACAGAAAGTTCAAAGGTATAGCCTTCCGGACTCTGAGCCGCAGCGTCGTAACCGAGAATCTGTTTCCTAATATCCGGTGTAATGTCTCCGTCCGGATCAAATGTATCTGGTTTCGGAGTATAGGTATTTTCCCATGTCAGTGATGTCGGCGGTTCACTGCCCGGTTCTGCATCTTTGATCGCGTATATCGGATCAGAAACCGTCAATATACCGTTATTATTCTTATCTTCTACCGTATACGTTACTGTATAGACAGTGTTATCTTTTGACACTGCCGGCACTTTACTTGTATCTACATCTTCTTCTGAAATAGTATATACATATGTCCCCGGCTGTGTAAAGGAAATCTTTCCGAAATTGATATCCGCACTCTTTTCGCTTTCCGGCTTGATCGTGATCTTACCATTTTCCACATTCGCCGGCATCGGTGCCGTTGCACCCTGCACGCTGCCTGTATATTTTCCGGTAATACTAAATGTAAATTCATCGCCTGTCCGGAAATCACGTCCTGTGATCGTCTTAGTTCCTGTAAGAGTCGTTTCTCCGGATGCGCTGTAGCGATTGGTAAAAGTTACCGTTGCGTTATCGCTTCCAACCGTTCCTGCCGCTGTCGCAGTTTCCTCATCGTTGATAGGCTGATCGTTGCCCGCAGAGCTTGCGCCAGTTGCGCCCTCGACTTTACTCAGCGTAAAGCCACTGTTCACGGCTCCATTTGCCGCATTCTGCTCAACAACCGAATACTGCTCGCCGCCCATGCCCGAAATTTCAATCGACTGATCAGCCTCCAGCGTGAAGGTCGTCTTGCCATCAGCATCGAAATTCAGACTTGTGGTCTGGTCATCTTCTCTATCCGTATGAATAGTTGCCGCTACGTCCTGTGCACCAGCCTTGGACGGAATGGTCAGCTCGAAGTCAAATCCTTTATCAGGAGCCGTCAATCCCGGATCAGCAGTGACTTCTTTTTTGACAATGAGACTTGCACGATCGACATTCGTCGTAACTTTATTGGTGACTACAGGGTTATGATCCCCAATTTTGACATTTGCCTCGTTCTCTATTGTCGTTACTGCACTGTCGTCCACTCGAACCGTGAAGGAAACACTGCCCGTTGCTCCTGCCGCAACGTTGCTGATCGTCCATGTAAGATTGCCATTCCCGTCTGGCTGTGCTTGCGGGTCAGCCGATACGAACGTTGTCCCTCCAGGAACAGCATCTGTTATAGTCACCGTAGATCCAGTGCTTTCTGTGTTACGATATTCGATTGTGTAGGTAAGCTGCGTACCCGGCATAACTGTTTTGCCGTCAGCATCCGCAGTTCCACCGGAACCATCCGGCATAGATACGGATTTCTCCGGCACGTAGTTGACCGTGGTATTGGTGATGTATTTGTTGTTTCCCACCTCAATGGTCGCGGTATTAGGCAGGGCGTTATTCTCGTTATCAACTGCCGCCGGATCCACGACTACATCGAATTCGACCGTGCCGCTTTGACCTTCATCAGCCTGGATCGTCCAGGTAATAGTATTCTCATCCTTGTTGTACAGCGCATCGGCAGGTTGGGCTGAATTTTCAACATATGTTGTTCCTGCCGGAAGCGTATCTACAACAGTAATTTCAGAATTAATCGCAGTGCCGTTCTGGTCTACCGCTGTATTCACCCAGTCGATGGTATAGTGCAGCTTCTCTCCAACGCCGACCAGCTGGCCGTCGATGCTCGCATGAGTGTTGTCACTTGCCAGCGATACATCTTTGCTCACAAACGGAATGCTTAGCTTGCCGTTATTGCCCAGCAGCACGAGGAAGTGACCATTCTGCGGATTAGTGCCTCCCTGATCAAACACAAAGGTAGGCTCACGATATTTGCCGTAAGTCTTTGTCTCGTTTGCAGACTTTGATGCAGTCACGTCCTGAAGATTGCCGATACGGGGAGAACCTTCCCTAATGTACAGACCGCTATTGTCGCTACCTACAAATCCTGCAAGCGTTTCACCACTGCGAGCCACATAGGAAGTGACTTTCTTGACGTCAGAACCCTCACCATCATAGTAAGTCATAGGAACATAATACGTTGCACCAGAATCAAATTGGCCGATTGCGCGACTATATCCTGTCGGACTTCCTTCATCCGCCACATAGAGAGGCGTATCCTCCTGCACGAAGTAGAAGGGGTTTGTAGGAGCAGGTTCGAATTCAACCGTCGCGCCTACGCCATTATTAGTCTGTTCGCCTTCGGTGTAAGCATTGCTGTAGAAGCTTACCTTCCCGTTTTCGGAATTGTTCTTGAGGTATTCCTCGTCCACACCGTTAAGTGTCACAGCATCAATGCCTTCTGCCAGACCAACCTCGTAGCAAAGACGAAGCGGCATGGTTTTCGATGTTTCGTTATTGGTTGGAACACCATTACCGTCCAGTGTTACCGTGTTCGTGCGCAGCGGAATAAGTGCCGCGGGCACGTTTACTTCAATAGTCTGGGTGTTGTCGCCATTATCGGTAACGACGATCTCTATCTGATTTGTATTAAAGCTCTGTCCCGGATAAGCAGGGTTGCTGTATTCATAGCTCCCCGCTACGTAAACCTCCCGATCTTCCGAGGAATTCTTTTCATCTTTGGTTACGTTAAGAACCTGATCCATGAAGATCAGCCTCTTTACGTTCTTGATCTCCATGTACTGACCGGTGGTGTCTTTGTACTTTATGTATCCGCTGTCGATGGGGTTACCCGTGACCTCAGTCGGAACCGACGCAGAAGACGTGATCATGCTCGCGATTTCCTCAAAGATCTGCTCGAGCTGTTCGTCATCTGCCGCGGCAAAATACTGCGTGGGATAGAACAAGGAATCCGGATCGTATGCCGCCGAAGATCCTGTCGGGTGGGACACCCTGAAGTTTACCTTTGTATCATTGTTTCCATGTCCTATAGGAGCCTGGACAACCGGTTCATTGTTCTGACTGTATGTATTCCAAGCATTAACGACCGCCCGAACCTGACCGGTGTTCTGAGTAGCGCCGCTGTCCCAATTCCCCTCCGGGTTCAGGACAAGGTTTGCCATTGCGACCATGGCATCGGTTTGGACATCTGTTCCAAAACTGATGGTATAGATATTTGCCTCATCGCCTGAATTACCATAATAACGATCCGTGATAGCATTCTTGTAATAGGAGGCTGTCAGTAACGCCATGAAACCATCGGCAGAATCGGGGTTGTCATTGTCGCCGCTTCCGATAGCCTTTCCGGAATTAGTAGACCACCAGCTGCCGCTCTGAACCTCTCGATCTGAATTAAGATCTGTATCGTTGGTGATGCTATCTTGGTGCCGACCACCACTCTCTCTTATATACGTTGCATCAGTCGCGGATGAGAACGTGGTGGGTGCGCCGTCAGACATAAGGATCACGTTGGGAATACGGGTAACGGTCTCTCCATTTACCTCGGCTGTAGTATATGTATTATCTGCAAGGATCTCCATGCCCGCAAACATACCCGCCTGGATATTGGTGCCACCGCCTGTAGAGGTCGTAGTATCGTTGATGTTACACCTGACATCGGCGCGGCCTCCATCCTGACCAGGAGTATAGGTATAGTCATATATTGACAGGTAGTTTCCATCGCTTACTTGTTGAAGGATAGCTGTACCTGTCGTCAGGTTTGGAAGCAGGGTCGTCGAGGACCCATTGAATACTGCAATGGCAATACGATTCTGAGGATTTGCTTTCACCAGAGCATCAATAGCGTTGTTGACCGATGTGATCATTGCCTGGATACGGCTTTGATCCTTTGCTACCGATTCATGAGCTTGACTGTATCCCCAAGTCATACTGGTAGAAAAATCCAGGATGAATACCGTATCAGTCGGTGTAACCCCAACAGTATTCGTAGACGTAGCCAGCGCAGAATATGTCACCAGAAAGTCGGACTCGTTGGTAACAACATTGCTGCCAAAGATGACTTCATCCTCAGTGCTGACCGACTTGTCCACCCACACACGCCCATCGTACTGGGTAGAGTCTTCATCCCCCAGCGTGTACTCCTGCGTAGTGCCGGTGTCGGCGGTGCGCTGCACACCATCGCCGGTCGTTGCCGCCCGCGCCTGCGCGCCGGCATCTGTCGCATCATCCCCGATGCCGAAAAAATCGGCGGCAGCCTCTATGGCCCGGCTAAAGAAACTCTTACCGCTTCCTTCCGACCCGTCCGCCGCATAGACCGGCTCAGAGACAGAGAGCGAGAGCACCATGGCCAGAGCCAGGAGCGCGGAAAGGATGCTTCGCATCTTTCTTCTCTTTACAGTTTTCCTGTTTCCCTTTTGCATAAACCTCTTCCTTTCCTCCGCGCATGACGCGCCCTAAGGCTCATGCGCAAAATGATCATGTTATTTTCCTCTCGGGCTGTATTCCTTAGTATGTCATAACATTTATTGTATTGTAAATCAGGTATCCCACAAGGATAAACCTACTTATGCTTTTTTAGTTTATACCAGCAAAAATAAAAAGTCAATGCTCTGCGGCCCCAAAAGATATCTGCGGCCCCAAAAGATATCCTCCGGAACATTCTCCGGAGCTTTCCGCGGTCCGGTATGATACGCAGATACAGGCAGTCAAGACCACCGGCTTAGCCGGTGGCTTGCTTTGACCCTATAAGGGTCTTTTACCGGCACTGGAGTCTAAAGACTCATCGATT
>CAJFOL010000116.1 GCA_904397185.1 uncultured Clostridia bacterium | reverse complement strand
TGTGAGGTGTACGAGGCAACCGTGCCGGACGAGGCGCTCACAGACGAGGACGAGGACATCCTCAACTATGACGATCTCGATGACCCATATATCTTTACTTAAGCAAAGGGATGTCCATCAACTTGATAGGACATCCCTTTGAAACACTTTTTATTTTATTTTAATGATTTTTGCAATAAATTTGTAATATTTTCGTTCGTTATATGGACTGTCGGGCAAGCTCATAACGAGTAAGGCTTGAGAAATTTTTGTGCCACTTGGGGTATGATAGAATTCTGGATCTGTTACAGACATATTCTCATACCTTGTAAATCCATAAAAAAACTCCGCTTTAGTACTGCGATCGGTGGGATGTGTAATTATTAGGTTACTGACTTCAACTAATATTAACGAGATTCCAACATCTCCAATGCGCTCTGCGGTTATGTATGGATAAATATTTCCCAACAAGTTGTTGTGCTTTTCTGGTGGATGAAGTCGTATCAAATCGGGAACAGATATCACCCCAAGTTTTTTCCAATATGTTTCTTCATCAATCAAAACATTTTCTGGTTGATATACATGGGGCTGTTTTCTGAGAATTGGTATGCGTGCGATATCAAATGGCTCACAATAAGTACCATCTTTATATTGCAAATCTTGAGGGAAAAGTGCTCCACAACTATTAGCGTCACTGGAAACTAACCTGATCCACTGACCAGTATCTATATCGATTCCGGCAACACAATAGCCCCTGTTTTTGATGGATTTTGTTAGAATTGCAACATCAACACAATCACCCATAAGTTCTCCCCCTAAATATGCAGAATTTTTATCTTTTGAAGTGAAGTATTAGCTATCATTTCAGCGATTAGACGTCGATGGCAGTGTTCAGGTGTAGGTTCACTACATAGCAAACACACATTCTCATATTTTGCATAATCATCAAGAAAAGTAAGGTGTTTTTCACGCTTATTCATCAGAGCGGTATACTGCTCCTCATACTCGGCCCAAGTAATTAGGCTCTTTTTATAAGAATCTAATATTTCTTTCGTGGGAGCAAATTCAAGACAATGCCGATAATCGCAATGACATATTTCTGATAAAAAATATTGAAGATCCTCTCCTTTTGTAAAACCTGCTAATTGCGACTTATTATTTAACCGAATATCAAGCACAATATCAATTTCATTTACCTTTAACAGTTCAAAAAATTGTCTAGCATTTTTCTTTGTAAAGCCAATCGTAAATATTTTCATTCGCTTTCCTCCTCAATCGAATATCCTATTTCCGCATTTCGTTTTCTATACGCTTGAAGTAGGCATTCATCTTCATCAAGAATTTCAGAAAATAGTGTTATTTGATTTCTGTTAGGAAAATACATTTCAAGCAGTCTTTTTTCAATATCTTTTTGGGTCATTTTCATGCCTTTTGGCATTAAGTGCACAACTTTATATCCAGCTTCATGGAAAGCACGGGATACTAATATGGCCCGATGGCAATTAAAAGGATCCTTTTCCGCACACATCAATACAAATCGATAATTCTGATTCATGCTTTTAACCAACTTCTTGAATCCCTTAAGAAATTGTGGAGATTTTGCAAACTTTTCAAAGTCTAAATAGCCACTGTTTGAATAGTAGCTACGATTTTCCTGCCTTGCTCCAAATTCTTCGGCGTAGTTACGATAATATATCCCTGCCTGTCTCAATCTTATTTCAAGATTTTCTTTATTGTAATCAGGGTACCATTGTGAATAAGGCTGACTCCGAACATCAACAACCGCAGATATTTTATTTGTTTTCAAAGTAGCTACAAAGTCAGTTATTGAAAATCCTGTATAGCCAATCGAGTATATAGTATCAACCATATCCAGATCCTGCCTTTTAAGTGCTTTTTATTTATTATATACCTATATATGACATATAACAAGAAAATTAAAAGTATGATGCCTCGAGCACCGCCTAAAATAAATTTTTACTAATAGTCAAGGTTATCAGACTGTTCATGGATAAGATCATCCTCAACCATGACGATCTTGATGACCCGGACGCCTTTGTATAAACAGCACTTCGGGACAAATTGTCCCAAGGTGCGGCAAGCGCCGCCTTTGTAGGCGGCTTTTTTCATGTCCGGGTATTCCCCGGAGAAATGGAGGCTATATGCAGTTCTTTTCTTCTGCCATCGACACTTTGCAG
>CAJFOL010000115.1 GCA_904397185.1 uncultured Clostridia bacterium | reverse complement strand
GTGAAGGTTATTGTCAGATCCAAAAGCAAAAACCCGCCTTGTGGGCGGGTTCTTAAGAATTAGTGGTGCCGGACTCGGAATCGAAGATTGCTTCTATCATGTTGATATTGGTTAATTTTGTTTGGTTTGGTTAAAAATGTACCCTCTTTTGTACCCTCAGTCCCTTTTGCTGTGAAAAAGGAATCAAACCCGGGAGTTGGGAGATGAGGTGAAAGGGGGGGACGCATATCCTGGTCCATTTCAGTATGTGTTATCTCTGGTTTTTGCCGTTTCCGCTGTTGTATACCCACTCAGCAATAAACTGTTCAGCGGGTAGTGGAGGTGCATAGCGGTATCCCTGCAGATAGCAGCTTCCTTTCTCTGTCATGAACAATTCCTGTGATTCGGTTTCAATGCCTTCGGCAATGATATCAATACCTAACCGGCGAGCCAGCTCAATAACATTTTCTACTATATGCCCGGAGATTTCATCCACGCCGACCATTTGTACAAACCCTTTATCGAGTTTGATGTAATCGACAGGAAACGACTGCAGGTAGCTGTGGGTTGCATAGCCAGTACCAAAATCATCCAGTGCAAACAATACTCCCTGTTGATGTAATTTCGCAAATAACGCTTTTGATTCTGCTGTGACGGATAGCTGGTTTCGTTCTGTCAGTTCCAGAACCAGTTTCACTTTCCCTTTCGGGAAGGTGGATAGAAACTTCATACAGCTATCCTCCAGTCCCGGAGACAGAAAATGCGCTGGTGAAATATTGATCCCAATATGAAATTGATCCGGTAAAAAATCTGCAACAGAATTCAAGCTATGTTCGACCTGAGACATCAACTGTTGCGTTATCGGGGCAAGTAACCCGGTGGACTCTGCCAGCGGGATAAACTGATCTGGTGGGATAATCCCGCTGACGGGGTGATGCCAGCGAATCAGTACTTCGCAGCCGGTCAGCTGGTGATTTTTAGCGGAAATGATGGGTTGAAAATAAGGTCTGAACTCTCCGTGAGCAAGCGCATTTTTCAGCATATCGATCGGGGTGGATGGACGACGGCGGGACAGCAGAAAGGCTGTGAGTATTCCACCGAAGATGGCAACAGGAAACATATACCAGGCCTGTTTCCAGGCGTAGGTAAGTTGCATTTTCACCGGGATGATATAAATCAAGGAGAACGGATATTTTTTTGAATGACTTTCTTTTTGTATGCCGCTGTCGTTCGGGGGCAGAGTGACATTTTTTCCGCTGGCTGACAGGACCGTGTTTCCCAAACGGAATTGTATTGCAGGAACCGCATGAACCACAGAGATGATGTCCTGAATAAAATAATAATCCGTGGCGGTAATGACCGTACCGTTTTTGTAAGGTGTTTTTAACAGGAGCCAGGGCAGAGTACCTGTATCTTCAGGAAAACGAATCAGCATATCGTGCCGCCATCGTTCCTTTTCAGCAACCGGACCGACAGGCAAACCGGGGTGGGTGCTGCAAAATACAGCCTCTTGTTTTGCCAGGCTCAGTGCACGAAGTTGGGGGCGCTTCAGCAGCAGATTGCTTAATTCACGCTGAGTATCTGCGTTACAGTTATTCAGAAGCAAATGTTCTGCTTCCGGGCTGATGCTGTTGTTCTGATTGAGAATGTTTTCTATATAGCCAAGTGCGAAATTAGCTCTGATCTGGCTGTCATTCACCAGCTCTGTTTTTTTCCAGAAAAATGTCAGCAGAACAATGAACAGAAATACCAGGCCACCTGCCACCATAGCTGGAGTATGTTTTTTTACAAATAATCTGGAAAACATGTTTTTTTGCTCTGAATGACGCCAGATTTATCAGAATGCTTTTGTGTATGTACTGAGTCTGTGCTTTGGGTTAAACGGACGATAAGGTTTCCGGATAGTATTTCGCAATAATATCATTCAGCCTGTCAACCAGCTCTGATTTCCTGAACGTGATGTGCGCGGAGCCTTTCTTAAAGTATTTAATTCTGAACATCTCATCTTCATAGCACTCTTTACCCTGAACAGAGCGGATGTGCTCATCCAGATGAATAGTGATGTTTTCCCGGTTGTCGGGAATCGGTTTGCCGCTGAACAGGTGTAGCATTCTTTCCAGATCGGCAAGTCGACAGGTCTGAGCTCTGCTGTTCAGATGAAATCCCCACTGGTCTTATCTTACCAGATTGGTGACGATAATTTTACTGCCAAATTTACAGGAGGATTTGGTTTTGTAATCCCAGCTCAGTCCCCTGAAGACGTTGATCACCTCTCGCTCAGACACTTCCCCCTTATTCTGATGCAACTGTTCAAATGTACTCAGGATATTCGCTTCGCTGATTTCCGGAAAATTATCGTACTCCAGTGACTGGTACCATGTATCACGGGCCTGCGCATCCATTAATGACAGCATCCCGGAACGTTGCATCAGGTCACGCCAGATTTCGCGGTCAAGGT
>CAJFOL010000114.1 GCA_904397185.1 uncultured Clostridia bacterium | reverse complement strand
GTACGACCTGCTGGGCAACAACGTCATCGACACCTACACCTTCCGCATTGCCGTGGACGGCGAGACCGAGCGCGCGGTGCTGGGTGACGCCTACTTCACCGAGAACAACTTCGTCCGTGCCAACACCGACGCTGTTGGTGAGACCGGAAACGGCGTTCTGACCCAGGTCTTTGTGGACAACATCGACAAGGAAGTCAACATCGCCGTCATCAACACCTATCTGGCCATCGCCGGCGAGGACTATGACGAGCGCAACGACGAGGTGGACCTGGACGTCTATGCCATCGACGAGGCTCGCGACGGTCAGTTTGTGAAGTCCCTCACTGACGACGAGGATGTGTACACCTTCACCGTCTCTGGCGACGACTTTGCCATCGAGGACGTGGTTGAGGACAACCGCTATCTGGTCACCGTGGCCGACGGCGAGATCCAGACCATGGAGGCCCCCGAGGTCCTGGCCGGCAGCACTGTCACCAGCTTCCGCATTGACAAGTATGTGGTGACTGACGGCACTCAGTACGACTTCGCCGACACCGCCGAGTACGATGTGGAGACCCTGGAGAACTGGACCGGCATTGCCGACGCCTCCAACCTGAAGGATCTGACCTACGACATCATTCTGGACCAGTACGGCTATGCCATCGGCGTGAAGCTGAACGAGAACCCCAACCAGTATGTGTTTGTCACCGGTATTGATCTCAACAACAGCAACCTGGCCACCCGGAACGCCGACGCCAACGTCATGTTCCTGGACGGCACCATGGACACCATCACCGTGAACCTGCGCAACAGCCGCGGCCTGAATGGTGCTGGTCAGACTGTCTCTGAGAATGGCACTCTGCTGAGCAATATTGACGAGGACGAGTATGCCCAGCTGAACACCTGGTGCACTTACACTGTGGACAGCAACGGCGTGTACACTCTGCGCCGCGTGGCCACCACCACCCGCGACGCTGACAACGAAGTTTACGGCGTGATGCAGAACGCCCAGGATGTGGACGGCAATACCGTTGAGATCAACGAGAGCCACGTCTCCCTGCTGGGCGCCGGCGCTGCCAACCGTGAGTTCTATCGCGTGTACGGCGACGACGAGACCGTCTACATCAACGTGGACAACCGGGATGACCTGGAGAACATCGCGGACAATAACGAGAATCACGTCCGTATCATTGATGACATTGACTCCGTCACCGTGGGTGTGCGGAACGTGGACATCGAGGTTACCAATATCGACAACGTAACTGTTGGTGTGGGTGCGGATGCGGTTACCTATGTCGCCCCCACCTCCGAAATCTACACCCTGCACGACGACGACGGCGACATCATTGCTGTGGTCACCATCGGCGAGGACATGGGAACCACCAGCAACTACGCCTACATCACCGGCGATGTGAACTACGAGGGCTATGACTCCTCCGCCGACGTGTGGAGCTGGACTGTACCCGCCATCGTGAACGGCGAGGTCGTGGAGCTCCGCGAGGAGGGCGACGGCCTGGATCTGCTGGACGGTCTGATCGAGGGCCGCTGGTATGAGGTCCGTTACGACGCCGACGGCAATGTCCGCAGCATCGACATCCTGGATGAGGGTGAAATCGACAATGACGTTGCCGACGATGACGAGTACCTTACCGACATCGATCAGCTCCAGGCTACTATCGACGCGGATCAGGACCCCATCGTGGCCCGCTTCGATTACACTGCCAACGGCGGCACCAATCTGAGCTATGACCACGGCACTCTGTTCGTGGATACCGAGGGTGAGCCCTCCAGAGGCTTCGCTGTAGCCAGCGACGCCAATGTGGTTCTGTGCCTGGCCAGCAAGGAAGGCCAGATGCCCAACAACGCCAATGCATTTGACGAGGTCATCGACACCTACACCCTGGAGCGCGCTCTGCGTAACCTGGACGACGAGAACGGCAACCTGGTGGGCTATCTGTCCGTGATCTTCGAGAACGGCGTGGCTACCACCATCATCCTGGACGACCGTACTGGCCGGCAGTCTGAGGACTACAATGAGCTGGAGCCCATGACGGTTACCATCAATCTGGTTAACCTGGAGGACAACAACCAGGTTCTGACCACTCTGGTCGAGGAGATCAAGGCTGACAAGACCTATGATCCTGACGTCCTGGCGGCTGAGATTACTGAGGCTGGTTGGGACGGCAACTGGGTCGCCGCGAATCATAGCGATTGGACCGCTACTTATGTTGAGGGCGGCGAAGTGACTCACACCTTCTTCTATCGTGAGGTAGAGGAAGAAGTTCAGATCAACAGCATTGCTCTGAACACCACTGACGCCATGGTCACAATCGGCGGCGTTACCAAGGCCGCTGGCGAGTTCAACAACTACGGCGCTGGCTATGAGGTCGGTACCTATGTGAACTTCGTTGCTGAGGCTGACGGCGTTGCCGATGCTGAACTGACCGTTTCTGCCACCTACGCTGATGGAACTAATCGGCCCATCACCCTGGACAGCAACGGCGCTGGCCGTATCCTGATCCAGGAGGGCGTGAACACTCTGAATGTGACTGCTGAGCCCAAGGCCTATGATCTGACCACTAATCTGGAGACCAACAGCAATCCTTCTTATGGCTGGGTCATTGATCAGAGTGCCTTTGGCGCAGATAAGTATGTGAAGGATCAGAACGTCACGATTAATCTCACCATTAAAGACGAGTATGCTGGTGAGACTACCGCGATCACCACTGCTACCGTAAGCAACGGTACAACTTCCTTCACTCTCACTCCCGGCAACGGGCTGGTGTTCACCAACGGTGAGAACGCGAAGCCTGCTGAGTATGATGCCGGTAAGACTTATGGTATCCAGGAGTTCCTCGCTGCTTTTGAGGACGGACTTTATACCGAGAGCGCTGGAGTTTATACGAAGGTAACTGATGTGGAGACTTGGAACGCTGGCACCACATATTACACTATGACTGCTGAGGCAGTTCCTGCCACTAACGCTACTTTGAGCCTCACTTTCAAGATGCCTGCTGAGGATTTCAATATCACCTCTCTGACTGTCTCTGATCAGTAAGGATTCCTGATATTTAAATTTAGATTGTCAGGCATTTTAAAGCCCCGCGCCGCAATGGCCGGGGGTCATAAGAAAGTAATATTGCTTTTTGCAGGAACGGCATGGCTTCGGTCATGCCGTTTCCTGTTTCATCAGTT
>CAJFOL010000113.1 GCA_904397185.1 uncultured Clostridia bacterium | reverse complement strand
TACACATGCGATGGGGAAGCTTGCCGTGAACAGAAGTCCCGCAAAGCAGATGATATAGAGCACGCCGCCCGCAACTGCCATCTTTTTGCGGCCGATGCGGTCTGAGAATTCTCCGCCCAGCCATACAGTCAGCATTTTACCGAAACCTGTCGCTGTGATCGCCAGGGACACGGCCGCCGCACCTTCCACTGCGTCCGTGTACCCCCACTGGGTGTAGAAGTTTACCTGGTTCTGTGACAGGATGATCGCCTGGATACCATGGGTAAAGTACGCCATGTATACCATTGCCAGTGATAAGATATACTTTTTCGCCTTCACTTCTCTTACTCCTTTTCTCGTTCAAACTGTATTATTTTGCCTGCTCTGCCTGGAACTTGTTGTACTCGTCCAGAGGCATTTTCTTTCCTACAAAGAGCTCATAGTTGACAACGCCCTGCTGCTGGAGCATGCCCACGCCGCCGATGGCCTTGCATCCTGCCTCTTCAGCCTCCAGGATCATCTTTGTCTTCTCCGGATTGTAGACTGTGTCAGCTACTACAAGGTCCTTGCGGAAAAGGGACTTGTCGATGAGCGTCACGTCATCGTAGGGCTTCATGCCCATGATGGTGGCATTGATCACGATGTCGCAGTCTTTTACAGCCTCTGCCAGCTTCTCCTTGTCGTCCAGGTCATCTACTGTGACAAGGCAGTCCGGGCATTTCTGCGCCAGCTTCTCTTTTGTCCCCTCTGCCCTTGCATAGAACTCGTCTTTACCGTTAAAGATGTGCACCTCTTTTGCTCCGTCCAGGGCAAACTGCACCTGGATGGCTGTGGCAGCGCCGCCTGCTCCCAGGATCACTGCCTTTTTGCCCTTCACGTCAAAACTATTGAGAGCCAGGTTGTTCACAAAGCCGATACCGTCTGTGATATGTCCTGTGATAACACCGTCATCATTGACAAAGGTGTTGCAGGCACCGATGATCTCTGCCGCCGGTGACAGCTTGTCCACCAGCTCTGCAGCAATGTTCTTGCAGGGCATGGTGAAGTTTCCGCCCCGCATCTTGAAAAGGCGGATGGCCTCAAATACTTTCGGCATCTGCTCCACAGTCACGTCGAACGCCAGGTACGCGTAGTCCAGTCCGTCGTGCTGGAAGCTGAAGTTGTACATGGCCGGGGAACCAGAATGTCCCACCGGGCTTCCAAATAATGCCATCAGTCCTGTATGTCCAGAAATTCTTTTTTCCATGATCTTTTCCTCCTCAATCATTCTTGCACTGTGCCTCTGTCCTGCTCCGCTTAGATCTGGATCGCGGCTGCGTAGGCTTCTTTTGTGGCGTCCAGAGCTCTTCTTGCCCTTGTGGCGTCACCGATCACATAGACTTCCTGTCCAAGCTCTTCCAGCTGCTCGGCAAAAGGATTGTAGTTTCTGAATCCCATGGAAAGGACAACAGAGTCAAATCCTCTCACTTCATGCATGGTTCCGTCCGGGGACTCATATGCCACGCCGTCCTCATAGAACTTGCATACCTTTGCGTTTGTGATCTGTTTGATATCATAGTTCTTAAAGTCTTCCATAAGGAATACTCTGTGCTCGTGGATCACGTCAGCGCCCACTGTGTCGCGGAACTCGATGACTGTCACATCATGCTCCTGCTCTCCTAAGAAGGCAGCTGTCTCGCAGCCCACCATACCGCCGCCTACGACAAGGACTTTCTTGCCGGCAGCTCTCTTGCCGTCCAGCAGGTCGGAGCCGTGGATGATAGCCGGGTTGTCGACGCCCTCGATAGGAAGGATCAGTGTGCGGGAACCAGTTGACACGATCACTGCATCCGGTTTCTCTGCTTTCACAAAGTCCAGATCAACGGTTGTGTTTTTGTGGATCTTCACGCCGGCCTTCTCACATCTTACAATGTAGCTGCGGATCATGTTTGTGATGTCACCTTTTCCGGGCGGGTAAGCAGCCAGACGCATATTTCCGCCCAGTCTGTCCGTGCTCTCGTACAGAGACACATCATGTCCTCTCTCCGCTGCGATAAAAGCTGCGCACATGCCGGCCACACCGCCGCCGATGACCATGACTTTCTTGGATTTCTCAGCCTTTTTCAGGCCCTCTGCCTCATGGCCCAGGAAGGGGTTTACAAGGCAGCAGATCGGCTCGCCTTTGTACATGTTTGCCACACATCCCTGGAGACATGCGATACAGGGGAACATATCCTCCAGCTTATCGTTCATGGCCTTCTCAGGCATGCGGGGATCTGCCAGTGACTGGCGTCCGAAAGCCACCAGGTCCGCACGTCCTTCTCTTACCATCAGCTCTGCGAAATAGGGCTCTGTGTAGCGTCCCACTGTGATGACCGGGATGGACACAGCCTTTTTGATTTCTGTCACAAGGTCAGCGGAAAATCCTGCATGTACAGCTGTTGGAGCCCACATATACTCGTCTTTGATATGCACGGCACGGGATACATGAAGTCCCTCCACGCCGCAGTCTTCCAGATATGCTGCGATGGCTGCGCTGTCGTGTACGTCATCTCCGCCTTCCACTTCGTCGGAGCTGTTGATGCGGGCCAGGATGGCAACTTTGCCGCCCACTCTTCTCTTTACTTCCTCCACGATCAGGCGCGGGAAGCGCATCCTGTTCTCAAAGTTTCCGCCGAATTCATCGGTACGCTTGTTGGTTCTCGGGGAAATGAAAGAATTCACAAGGTAGCCGTGAGCCATATGGATCTCCACCGCGTCGGCTCCGCCCTTCATGGCGCGCTCAGCGGCATCGCCGTAGCCTTTTACCAGCTCATATACTGTCTCTGTCGGCACCTCCACCGGTGTGTCCTTTCCATATACAGAAGGGATGGCAGAAGCTGCCACGATCGGTGCGCCTGCGTTCACCGCATTTCCCTCCGGGCCTGCGTTCTGCAGCTGGATGGAGACCTTTGCCCCCTCAGCGTGACAGGCATCTGTGATCTTCTTCAGGCTCTCAATGCTGTTGTCATCATAGAGACAAGGCTTTCTCGGTCCGCCTTTTGCGTTGTTATGTACCACTGTCGCCTCAATAGTGATCAGTCCGAACTGTCCTTTTGCCCTCTCTGCGTAGTAGGCAACAGACTGGTCACTCCATGTTCCGTCTGTGTTGGCAAAGTTATTGCCCATGGGCGGAACAACAAAGCGGTTTTTTACTGTCATAGGTCCAACCTGGATCGGGGAGAACATTGTCCTAAATTTCATACTTTTTTTCCTCACTCTCAACTATTCATATTTTTACTTTGCGGTCGCTCCGACAGGTTCTTGTCATTCCTGTCTTATTTTTAACATTCTCTGGCTGCGCACATCGGACTTATCTATCCGATCATACGTAACCTCGAAATCGTGCCGCGCAAGTCAAAAAGATAAGTCCGAATGTCTGCGTTACTGTTTCCTTTTATTCTTCT
>CAJFOL010000112.1 GCA_904397185.1 uncultured Clostridia bacterium | reverse complement strand
TGGCAAACTTAGTTTGCATCAGCGACCAAATGTCGCCCGACTTTTTGTTTTTCTTTCTTATAAAAGTGGCTTTAGCCACCCCAAAATTGTCACTTTTTTCGAAGTCGTACAGGTCGGTAGCCTTTTTTGGTGGAAAAATTTATTCGAAGTGCATCAATTTGCTTGACAAAAAAGGCGGGGGGGGTAAAATGGGGTATCAAAAAATTTTAAAAAAGTTATCCACACAAAAGATAAAATGAAATTTTTTTGATACCCCATTTAAATAAAAAATAAGAAAGAAAAAAGAAAAGTGATTGTATAAGGATGTGAAATTGATAAATTTTTCAAAAAAATTAAATTCACCAATCAAAATGACGGCATTCTGACGGCATTTAGATTTCAAAGATTTTAAAACTTGCTAAAATGGGTTGCAGACTAGAAAATGCTTTTCTCATAAACTCAAAAAGTCGATAGTTTATGAGAAGGGAGCAGGATATTACAAAATAAAGTCGATATTTTGTAACTTAACTAGAATTATTTTACCAAAATTATACATACTAAGTTTTAACAAATTGTGATAGGAATAGTATCACAGGACTTACATAGATTTTACTTTAGACAATTGAAAGAGTATTGTCAAAAATAACAATACAAATATTTAAAAGGAGAAAAATTATGAATTTAAAAATGAAACTTACTGCCTCAATCTCAGCATTTTTCTTAGTAGTTGGACTAATGCTTATGGGAATTATGGCAGTAAATCAAGCGACAGTCAACATGGGTGGGTCTATCAACTTTACTGCGACAGACGTCTATGCAAGGGTGACCGGTAAGATTGAGAATGCACAAGGTGAATATGCAGACAAAGAACTTCCACCACTTGAGTTTTCTGCGGAGAATGGCACTCCTGACCAAAGTGGATGGTCTGGCTTAAACTTGCTGTTTGACGATGATGCAACACCTATTGTAATCACAGTTACAGTTGAAAATTTGGCAAGAGACAGACAACTGACAGCAAGTTTAACAGATAATACTGCCATCAATGAGAACTTAGTGAAAGACTTAAAACAAGATGGAGTTACATATACAAGTGGAACCACAAAAGACCTTGATGCCAGCACAGGTAACGACACAAGCACAACGACATATGTCGTAACTTTTTCAATAGCCGACCACAACAAATCTCTCCCTCAAATGAACTTTGATTTTGACATAGATTTGATGGATGAAGGCTATGAGCCTATTAACTATTCATCATTTGGTTTTACGTTCAATCAAACTTCGGACACAACAGGTGAACTTGTATCCTACACAGGCACAGAAACAAATGTAACAGTGCCGAGCAGTTATTCGGTTGTAGATGGTAAATTTATAGAGGGTGATACCTACACCATTACCGCAATAGCAGACGGCTCATCTTCTTCAAATGGTGCATTTTATCAAGTTCGTGAAACTTTAGGAAGTGTAACCCTGCCAAATACTATTGTATACATAGGAAGGTGGGCATTCAATAGTTGCTCAAGTTTAACAAGTGTCTCCATACCATCAAGTGTGACATACATAGGAAATTCTGCATTCAATAATTGCAATAGTTTACAGCCATCTATAACAGACCAAGGAGTGAAGTATTTAGGTAATAGTGAAAATCCATACGTAGTATTATGGGATGGAAAAGATATAACTAGTTCATCATATACTGTTTACAATGATTGTAAAATTATATACTTTGATGCATTTGATCAATCTTTAAGAAATATCATTTTACCATCAAGTTTGACAAGTATAGGGGATTATGCATTCGATGGTTGCACTTATTTAACAAGTATAGATTTAAGCAAATGTACAAGTTTGGAAAGTATAGGGAATTATGTATTCTCTGGACGAAAAGCCAATTTTACAAGTATAGATTTAAGTCAGTGTACAAGTTTGATAAGTATAGGAGAGTATGCATTCTATAATTGCCAAAGTCTTACAGAAGTAGATTTAAGTAATTGTACAAGTTTAATAAGTATAGGCAATGATGCATTCTATTTTTGCATAGGACTTACAAGTATAGACTTAAGTGACTGTACAAGTTTAACAAGTATAGGAAGTTATGCATTCCGTAATTGTAATAATCTTGAAAGTATCACACTTCCATATCCTACAGAATGGTATCGTACAACTTCTTCAAGTGCTATAAGTGGTGATTCTATGAATATGTCAAATCCAACACAAAATGCTACATTGCTTACTGATACTTATGACAATTACTACTTCAAACGCAATGCCTAGGTATATTTAGGTACAATCAACTTAGTCATTTTAATAAAAATGCTGAAATGTATGTTTAGTACTATGTTATGTTAACAAAAAAATAGGGCTTTTGAAATATTAAATTTCAAAGCCCTATTTTTAAATAATGAAGATTTATATTCTATATTTCAAATATTGTTGATATTTTTTTTATTATTTATCAGTACATTTAATATTTTTTTATATTTTATTCTACTTCATTATTAATATCATTATTTATTATTTATTTATTTTTATTAGATTTATTATTTTTTTTATTACCCAATTATTGAGCCTACGGTTCTTGGGAAGAGTTCGACATCACGGATATTGGATATTCCTGTAAGGTACATTACAAGTCTTT
>CAJFOL010000111.1 GCA_904397185.1 uncultured Clostridia bacterium | reverse complement strand
CGTTTGGGGTGGTTTTGTCCTGTGGCGTCAGAGCCCGTAAAGCCTTATTTTACAAGGTTTTTGCGGGTTCTTACTTTTTGTCTGGAGATGTCAAAAATCGTCATTTTTTGCGAAAATGGTGTAGTAAATGGTGTAGTAAAATACTATAATTATCTTGGAACAGCCAGAAACTAAAGTGTTATCGAAGATTACAATATTGAATAAATATAATCAAACTAGATCGAGGAAAAGTATGAAGGATGCTATACCATGGGATTATAATTTCGAGGATGACAGTTATGCGAGAAATGATGAAACAATTGGATATGAGCAAACAGAATTGTCAAAGAGCGTTTTTGTGGAAATGTTTGGTCAAAATGGCTTTCAAGCAATGATTAAGCCTAATGATAGAATTGCAATTAGTGTTAAAAAGAATAATATTGAAAAAGATTTTTTGTTCGATATTATGAATAATCCTAATAAGTGTCAGCCTAAGTACCAAGCTGAAGTTTATAATTATAATAATGGTGCTTTGAAATTTAAAGCAATATATCATACAATTGGAAATTTTGCACCTGTTCCAAGAACTATTGTTTCTAAGAATTATGGACCAAACTTGCAAATGATACATAGAAATTTAAATGAACTATGGCCATGGTTTTTGAAATATATGGCTGATAATTGGTGTGAATGGCCTACTAAAGTTCAGGAATTATTGAGCTTTAAGGAATACATGATTTGCTCCTGTCAGCAGATGTATTATAAAAATATATTTGATGAAATCTATGAAAAATTCATAGAAAACAGAAATGATTTCCAGATCGATCTGGCTGAAGAAATTTTAAGTTGGAATAATAAAATTAAAGCAAATGATTTTGAGGAGAATCTGATATCATTTAATGAATTATTTGAAAAAGGAAACATAGATTAGATTGATAAAAGGATAGGTTTTTTAATACAGTTAAGAGGCAGATGTATTACATATTTAATAACGAAGGGCAAAGGAGTTTGAAGATGACAAATGATGAAATAAGAATCTAGGGAATACATACGCAGGATGATAATCTGTTTCTCAGGAATAATGTAATTGCAATCGGCTGGAGTGCTATGGGAGACCTTAGCTGCATTAATGCAAACAGAGATGCCTTTAAAGAAAAATATACACAGGTTTATCCAGATGCGAAGAAAGGAAATATTGCAACCGGTGCAGGAATGCTTTATCGATTCTGCTATGAAATGCAGATTGGCGATTATGTTGTATTCCCTTCAAAGAGTAACCGGGAAGTAAATATCGGAGTTGTTGAAGGTGGATATGTATATGATTCAACACAAGTTGAATATGTACAGACAAGAAAAGTAAAGTGGTTGAAACACCTTCCGAGGATGGTGTTTTCTCAGGGGGCGCTTTATGAGATTGAATCAGCAATGTCTTTGTTTTCTGTAAAAAATTATGCAGATGAGTATCTTGGCGCACTTGACAAGGATTTCAAGAAGAACTATTCTTCTGATTCGGAGGATGAGAGTGTTGGTGCAACAGCAGATGACATTATCGAAAGTACAAAAGATTTTATTTTAAAGGAGTTAAGCCGTCAGCTTAAAGGTTATGACTTGGAAAGCTTTGTCGCAGATCTTCTTAGAGCTATGGGATACAGAACAACCGTATCACCGCATGGTGGCGACAGCGGTATAGATATTACTGCATATAAGGATGAACTTCCGCCTCGTATTCTTGTTCAGGTAAAGAGTCAGGATGGAGATATTAAAGAAACGACAATTCAGTCAGTGAAGGGCGCAATGAGAGAAGGCGATTATGGTCTGTTTGTAACTCTTTCAAATTATACGAAGAATGCACAGAAGTATCTTGATAATACGCCAATTATTCGTGGCATCAATGGCACCGAACTTGTTGAGCTTATTTTGAAATACTATGAAGATTTAAGTGAAAAATATAGGAAGATGATTCCGCTCAAACAGGTTTACATTCCAGTTCCGAAAGAGGAGTAACTATTTTGGGGATGAAAAATGCATTTCAAATTGAAGAAGAATATTAAAGTGAGTTGCTACATGTAAATATACGAAACATTAAGGGGGATCAGTGGTGAATTACAGTGAATTTGTAAAATCAACAGTTTGCACATTGGAACCGGATATTTATCAATTGCTCCAGAAAACACTAGTTGGAGAGTACTTATCTTTTTCTATAATTTCAGATTCGGAGATCACACAGGATATACTGGCAGAAAAAATCTGTGACTATTTTGAGAAACTTGAATTGAAAACGGGGAAAAACTTTGAGAAATTTATCAATTCCTACATGGATAATATCGAAGTGCTTGTTGATCAGTATGTAGTTAAAACACCGCAGTCTAAGAAGAAAGATGCAGAACCCGTTATTGTTCCAAGAGCACGAAAGTATCTTGAAAAGGCACAGTCAATCAGAAAAGTACGATCATTGTCCGTTTGCAATTTAATTGACTTCACAAGAATAACAATGTGCCTTTATACGGCAGTAATTTCAAATAATCATAAAGAAATTAGTAACTTTGATTTTTCTGCTGCATGTATTGATCCTGATATTATTATCGCTTCTTTGAAAGATGAGGAGAGTACAATTTTAAAGATAAGAAAAAAGAGATTTGATATAAGGGATCTCTACTGTTCGGATACCTGCACCTTTATTGTTGCCATTATCATACTTTATAAAATTGTAGGAGATAAGATACAAGGAGAATATTATCATGAGTGATACATTGATCGTAGATGCGTTGGAACAATTAACCCCTTTTTTGAATGATAAAAAAGTCCTTGAAATTGTTATGAGAGGAAAAAATAAAAGAATCCAAAACTTTCAGAAGGTTGCTTTAAATGAATTACCGCAGAATGAGGCGAAGGAAGTAGCAGATAAAGCTTTGCAGGCGTTGGGTATAAATAATCTTTTTGAAAATAAGAACCTAAATATAATTCAGCAGGTTGCAAGAATGCAGAATCTGAGTATTGTTCTGAACGGATTAAACCTTTGTGGAACCTGTGCCGGTTTTGCAATTATATATGAAAAACTGGACAAAATGAGCGCAGAGATTAACCAGCAATTTATTCAGCTTCAACATTTGATAAAGCAAGGTACGGACATACAAACGGAATATGAGTTTAAAAAGGTTCTGTCAGAACATACAGATATGCTTGATGCAAGAAAAATCCAGCAGCCTTATTCTGAAGAAAAGATGAGAAAGTTGGTTGATGCAGAATATAATGTACTGGAAATGCTCATTAATGTGTTTCAAAAAGATATTGCAACAGATGGGGATACCATTATTGTTTCTATTTTTTCTCTGCTTGCAATGTTGACGGTGTCGTTGTGTTATTTTGATGAGCAATATTATTTCAATCACCATGAAGTGGTTGGAGATCAGAATGTATGGCATTCCTCCCACAACAAATGGATGACAGTATATTCTACGTTGCTGTCGCAATGGTTTATTGAAAAGCTGCAGGATCATGGAATGTTTGAAACTAGACTTACAACAACAGGTGTTGATATTTATTATACTGAATTGCTTGATCAGGTTAGTGGGTTGCGTCAGGAAGTAGAAGATAATCAGAAATTGATTGTTGCAATTGGAGACGCAACGATATTGAACGACATTCGGGAGACAAGCTTTCGTGAGGTTAAAGAAAGTATAGAGTCTGCTTTGAAAGAAGCGTTTGCAGAATATGACACTTCAGAATATAGAGAAGTATTTGATGTGGCAATGAAACAAGTGGCAATGATGTAAGATAGGAGGAGGTTATGGTCGTAGATGTAAAAAATGCTTTAGATAATCTCCTGTCGGCCTGCAGATCAGTACAGCCCATACTTTTGGCTATTGGAGAAAAACGGGATATAGAAGGGATGACTGTCCGTGAGATCCTGAATTTTATCAAATACATTTCGATAGCAGGGACCGAAGACAGAATTGCGCTTTTCAAGGAGACATATATAGCCCCGGCTTTGCGTTTTATAGAGCCGACTTCTGAAGTGGGAGCAATACCGGAAGCATTTGAAATCCTGTGTAATCTTGATCAGAAGCTGACGAATGGGAAAGGTGTGAGATTATCGTCTTTGTATTTGGCTTGTGCTGTTGAAATAGGAAGATTTTATACATTAAGTCGATATGACAAGAAAGATATCGACTCCAAAAGATTTACAGAACAGTTGAAGACGATGAAGGAATATTCTGAAAGTATTTTAGAAAACGATACTAGCGTCATGGAAGAAAGTACTGTGCAAGCTGAGGATAAGCGGCTTAAAGAGCGGTGCGATAAGGATAATAAGTTGGAAGAGTTAAACGAGCCAGAAGAAACGATTGAAGAGCTTTTGGACAAACTTAATAGCTTAATTGGGCTTGCCAGAGTAAAGCAAGAGGTCAACAGTCTCATTAAT
Organism: uncultured Clostridia bacterium; assembly: GCA_904397185.1. Lineage (GTDB taxonomy): Bacteria > Bacillota > Clostridia > Christensenellales > UBA1242 > Caccovivens. The sequence goes on along the minus strand of CAJFOL010000111.1, from coordinate 31,393 downwards.
CTGCTAAAAATCAATAAGATTCGCAAAAATAGAGGGCATAAAGTGCCGAATGTATCAAGGCATTTAGTTTTTTTGGGTAATCCTGGAACCGGAAAAACAACTGTGGCACGTCTGATCTCAAAGATATATAAGCAGTTAGGTGTTCTGGAAAAGGGGCAATTGGTGGAAGTTGACCGGGCGGGCTTAGTTGCTGGATATGTGGGGCAGACCGCATTGAAAACGAAAGAAAAAATCAATGAAGCTATGGGTGGAATTTTGTTTATTGATGAAGCGTATACATTGGCAAAAGGCGGAGGCGATTTTGGTCAAGAGGCTATTGATACGATTCTCAAGGCGATGGAAGATAATCGTGAGAATTTTGTTGTGATTGTTGCTGGTTATCCCGGCCCAATGGAAGATTTTTTAGAATCTAATCCAGGACTAAAGTCAAGATTTAATAAGAGTATTTTTTTTGAAGATTATTCGAAAGATGAACTTTTTGAAATATTTGAAGTATTTTGTAAATCCAATGATATGGTATTGGCGACAGACACTGAAAAGCATTTACGAAATTATCTGGAGCAACTGTGTAATTATAGACCAGAGAACTTTGCCAATGGACGAGATATGAGAAATTTGTTTGAGTCAGCGCTATCCAATCAGGCAAATAGATTGGCATTACTTGCAGGAATTTCTGACCGAGAATTGAGTGAAATTACTATTGATGATCTTGGGATTTAATATGGTTAATAGGTAGAATATGATATGCGAACAAATTTTTTCTACCGTACATCTTGTGAAGGTTGTTTTGTCGCGATTGTCGTTGTAAAGATCAAAAATGTTTTTTCCCTGCATGGCTCGTAGCTTAATGATAATCTTTAAAATTAGCATTCACCTCTTGGCTCGTTTGGGATCGTTTTGTTCTGTGGCGTTAAAAATCGTCATTTTGAAAGAAAATGGTGTAGTGGAAAAAATTCACATTAGCTGTAATTGTTAAGAAGAAATCAAGTGACTTCGAAAAAGAAGCATGATAAAATAAAAAAATCTTATATTGTGGTGTTCAAGGAAAGGAATTCATGGCTAATGGAGAAATTATAGATTATAGGGAAGAAGCATGAAAGAAAAAGCTGACGGTTATATTTTAAATCTCCATCTTAATGATGGTATTGATTTGGAAATCCAACAAAAACGTATAAGTTTGTACTTTCCGCTATGCGCGAATTAAAGTGCCTATAAAATGATTAGGCGATTAGGGATAAAATCACCTCAGCCCTTTGCGGGCAGGGGCGACAAGATATCAGAATCGTTCAAAGAGAAGTTGCTGACGAAGAAAGAGGGAGCCTATGGAGCAGGAAAACACAAATAAAACAGATGCGATAAAAGATTACTACAAGTGGTGCGAAAGAGCGGCTATTGGGGCATTAGTAATAGCGGCTATAAGCGCCATAGCTGGTATGTTGGTGATTATAGGTTTAATAGTTATATTATTTTTCAGGAATGTATCCCTTTTGCAGGTGTGTTTGTTTATTTTGCTTGCTCTGGTCATGCTTGGGATTGCAGGGACGGCTGTTTTTCTGTATATTTTTCACATGAGAAAGCAAAAGGAATATGTGGAATATGAGAAAGAAACAGAAATTTTTTCATTTTGTGAACAAACTGTGGGAGAAATAGAGAAGCGTGAAGACAAAGATAAGATGCGTATATATGTTATCAAGGCAAGGATGAGTTGTTTCAGACATCAGTAAACCAGAGATAAAGTGTGATGGGAAAGAGGATTGAGATGAGTAGGCATACGGATAAAAAGCGTAGCAAATTAAAGGTTACGGTTTCTATTGTTATTATATTTGCAGTGGCGGTAGCAGTGATTTTTCTGATCAGTGAAGAAAAGTTCGATGAGATAAACAAAGTCTATGATGATCAAAGAAGCACATTGTGGCCGATGCTTATTACATTGATAGCAACAATGCTGGGAAGTCTGATCACATCATATGTGTTTTTGAAAGAAGCTCTGGACAGAACGTCTGACGAAAAGACATATTACAGTGTGGTGATCCGCGAATACCGGGATAAAACAATGAGAAGTCTTTGGATCTATATGCTTACTTCTCTTGCTCTGATGGGAATTGTAATCTGCCTTTACAGCATGTTCTATTTTAGACATATTCGCTCAAGAGATGAAGTACGTATCATTCTTATTGTGTTATATGGAGTATGCCTGATCGGGTCCGCCTGGTTTTTGAATAAATGTATTGATATAGACAGAGGGCTTCATAAGACGGCGGATAAACTTTTCAAATTACAGAGCGCAGAAGCGAGAAAATTGCTTGATACATTAAAGCAGAAGCGAGAGCGTATGCTTTGGGATAGATCTGATAATGAAACTTTTGATGAATTGATTGATCGAATAACAAACGGGGCTGAAAGTCTGGAGGCATGGCTCCAAATCGAGGATGAGACAAAAGTAAACAGAATCAATAAAAAGAAATTTATTAACAGATTCTCAGAATGGGAAAAGATATTGTTTTGTCTTGCAGAAAACGGCGAGGGATTTTTGCACAGGCAATCAATGGCGGAAAGAGTAAGATTTGCGGTAGAACATGGAGAAAGTGTATATGGAGATACTGATGTAGAACAAAATGATGCTAAAGCCCATGCTTGGGGCAAGAATTATCCATATGAGAATGTTTTAGGAATAAAGCAGGCGATCAAAATAGACGGGGGAGGATTTTGTGATGCGTATTATCTTTTGTCGGAAATACGGAATCTGCTCCAGGTACAGATAGAGACGGATCCAAGAAAAGAAAGAGAGCCTCTTAAAGAAAATGAAATTGGAACACTTTTTTTGTTTTTCTTGATGCAGCTTTCTCTTTATGTTTTTTGTATGCTTCCAAAGCTAGAGGTCTTTTTCCCGTCGGGAAAATTCAGTTTTATTGATTTTTACGGTATCCGTTTTGAGTCTTCGTCTTTTCGAACTTCATTATTTGATTCCAGTCTTTTTGTAAGAAACCGTATAAAAGACTGCAATTTTGGTATGGCTTCCTTCAAGAACTGTGAGTTTTATTATACCAGCAGTGAGGATTGCTCGTTTGCGAATACATTTTTCGAGGACTGCTTTTTTCAGAACGCAGCATTTGAAAATGTTGACTTTACAGGCGCAGAGCTGAGAAATTGTGACCTTAAACGGGCACAGTTTGAGGGCGTTGTCCTGGCGAATGTCAATTTGGAAAAAGGGGAGCTTGGGAAGAATCAATTTTCTTCTTCACGGCTTATAGATATAGAGATCACTCTGAAACAAGGTGAAGACAGAGATATGAAAGAATGCGGGTTTGTATCATCTGTTTTGGAGCGGATCAGACTGGACCTTTTCCCTGAAAAGGATAGCTTTGAGGCGCTTCGCCTGATCTGGACAGAAGCGAAAGGGGAAAAGGCGGATATGCTGAAAGAGCGGAACTGTCTTTACAGGGATAATAGCCGTATGATGAAAAAGACATGGGGGATAATAGCGGAAGAGGCAGTTTTTAAGATGAATCAGTGCGATTTTACAGACGCAGAGCTGACGGACATTGTATTTTACAGAACATGCATGGAACAGAGTGTGTTTGTAAAAACACAGATGGATTCAAGTAAAATATATGCCTGTGACATGCATGGATGTATTATGGAACAGGCAAATCTGCGCCAGGGAAGAATCGGTGCGTCAGATTTCCGAAGCACAGTCTTGTCAGATGCAATATTCTATAAAAGCAGATGCTGTCTGGTTAATTTTGAGGATTCGGATATGAATAAGCTTCATGCATCTGTGGCAAAATTCAGTCTTTGCTCCTTTGAGCGTAGCGATTGCAGCCGGATTGATCTGACAATGGCTCGAGTGAATGAAAGTTCATTTCAGGATGTTATACTGAAAGAAGCCGAATTGACAAGAGCAATTTTCAGTAAAGTTTCCTTTATAAACTGCATAGCGAGCGGGATGCTGTCATCTTACTCGACTTTTGAGGACTGTATATTTAAAAATGCGTTTCTCGGGCAGTCCAGTTTTAATTATTCTGTATTTCGCAAATGTAATTTTGCTTTTGCCAGTTTCGCAGACGGCACAGTGTCCGGTGCCGAGTTTGACGGCTGCGACTTTACAGAAACGAACTTTAATAATACGTGCTTTATCGGAGTGATATTCAAAGACAGTAAGAATTTGAATGTGGATTCGTTTAAAGGAGCTAAATTTATCAATCCTGTTTTCGAGGGCACGGATAAATTTTTTGATAGAATTCTGATCAAGAATAAAATTGAAGTCAGGAGAACGGATGAACCAGATACAGGGAAATTATAAAGAAAGAGAGATAGAGAATTGTTTTACATCGGAAAGACGATAGATACATTTTGTCCGGCTTTGGATCAGTTGATGGAATACGAAAGACTGCCAAAGATAAGCAGTCCGGACTGCGTCAGTCTGCGGGCGTTCGGGTTCTGTGCGGACGGCAGGGAGGAGAAGTGGTTCCGGCCTTTGATCGATACGGAAAGTGCGGTCAGGAAGCTTGGCGATGCGGTAGGGATTTCATTTTCTGCCGTTCGTCTGTGTAAGGTATCCCGGATGATGGAACTACCGGAAGCTTTTGTCTTTGGTCCGGTGAAAAACGGGATCGCAGCGCCGTCGGTAAGCGACCGTTATTACATAGGCGGAGGAAGGTATTTGTTTATACAGAGACGGGAAAAGGAATATCAGGTATTTGATCCATGGGGATTTCCGGGGCTATGGATGACACAGGAAAATCTGCTGTCTTTGAATGATTGTCAGCCGGGCTGCTGTATTATATATCTGCGGGAAGAGAACAGGCATAGAAACCGTTTATCTCGGGAACCTTCCTGTGAAATGATATTAAAAGAGGGTATCGAGTATCATAAGAAAATAAGAGATCTTGAGGAGCAGAGTATATCAGGGGCTGTAAGGCGTTATGCAGGCACACAGAGCGAAAGGACTGCACTCAGGTACGGAATCCTGAATATGATTCAGATGCTGGATAAGGTGTTTTTACTTGCTGTGAAATGTGGATGTCAAGATATTAAGACGAAGTATGACGAAAAGAAACAACGGATGTTCCGCATGGCGGAATCGGGAGACATCGTGGAGCTTCCTGGGATATTGACCAGTATATGGAGGAGTCTGGAGAACGATGGAAGATAAATATGCATTTTTGGATCCGATGGATAAAGAGTGGAAAGATGCCGCGGACAGGATGAGAAAAACGGAACAAGAATGGGGTGTGCCCTTCTATATTTTCCATGAAAATTTGTTTGTACGTAATCTGGCTCTTCTTCGGGAATGCCTCGGTAGAGATGTGAGTATCGCATACGCCATGAAAGCAAATCCTTGGTTGGCACCGGCAGCGTCTGAGGTGGCGGATTATATTGAGGTGAGTACAGACGGAGAACTCCAGATGTGCCGGGCGTATGGAATACCGGGTAGCAGGATTGTTCTGGACGGTGTGCTTAGGACAGAGGATATGCTCCGGGACGCCTTTGATATGGGGGTGAGGAGATTCGGCGTTGATTCTTCGGAACAGGCGAGGCAGATCATAGAACAATGTGATGAACTGCGCGGTGTTGGAAAATTGGGAGAGGATTCTGTGAAGTTACTCCTACGGCTTGGCAACGGTGGCAGGTTCGGTATGGATCAGGAGGAAGCGGAGCAGTGCTTTCATATTTGTGATAAAAGCAGTTCGGTCAGGATTGTGGGGCTTCACTATTATCCGGGGACGCAGCGGAACGAAGCAGGTAAGCTGAAGAGGGACCTGGAATATTTTCAGCAGTCCCTGGAAGTCCTGTGTGAACTGTCGGGATCTGGTATATCTGAAATACAGATTGGGTGCGGGATCGGATTCCCGTATTTTGTGGGAGCAAAGAAAGAAGAATATGTGGCTGCTGTGGATGAAGCTGCATGGTTTGTAAAGGGACTTCGCAAAAGATTTAAAGTGATCTATGAAGCTGGGCGATGCGTTGCGGCTTCGGCAGGTATCTATGTGACGAAGGTTTTTCAGATAAAAGAGCGGAAGGGTAAGAAGATACTGTTTTGTCTGGGTGGGACAAATCATCTCCAGTATTCAGGAGGAATGCTGGGTATACGGACGCCGTACATAAAAGATATCTGTAGGGCGCCTTCGGGAAGAACGGCAGACTGCATGATTTGCGGCGCACTATGCAGTGAAGCGGATGTGCTCGCATGTAGAGTAGTAGTGGATGAAGGTGTGCAGAGAGGCGATCTGCTGATCTTTTACGGTGCGGGAGCCTACAACGCGACAGAGGCTCCGAATTTGTTTTTGACTATGGAAATGCCATCGGTATTAGTGTATAATAAAATGGATAGTGTTCATTTACAAGATATACGATGTGTACGGGGACATTCATCAACATATAGATTTCTTGACGATAGGATGTGAGCAGATAATGAATAGACTTGGGAGAAACGAGACAGAGCACAGGATCATAGGGATAGTGACTGAAATGTTCCGTAATTCTGCCGAATATAATAAGGGTATAACTATAAATGCTGAGACTAAAATCCAGGATGAATTAGGATTTGATTCGGTTATGCTTGTTGTGCTTCAGATCGATATAGAGGATGCGTTTCATATCAGGTTTGATCCTGTAGAGGAAGATCTCCAGCAGGTTTTTCTGTCCGCACGGACATTGACAGACTCTGTTCAGAGTCATATGGGAGTGTGATATATGAATACTAATAACGTATTAAGGCAGATTACATATGAGATATATAAACAGCGGCCGGTTATGCCAGAAAGGATGCGGACAAATTACAGAATTGAAAGAGCTAATGGGGGACTGCTGTGCGATTTGTGGTTCCTGACTATAGGCTGTATTCATGACGCTCGGGGCGGCTGCGTGATGTGCAATTATGGAAAAGGAAGCGGAGCCGTACACTGGGATAAGATTCTTAATGAGTTAAAGAAAATCGTGGAGTGTCTGCCATGGGAATTTGAAGATTTCCTGCTGACGCCGAGTGGAAGCATGCTAGACGAGAGAGAAGTATCAAAATCCATGCGGGAGGATCTGTGCGGGATTTTAAAAGGGATAAAGACAAAACGTTTCATTATAGAATCAAGAGCAGATACGATATCAACGGAAGGACTCAATTTCGTAAAGAAGGCGGTTCCTGATGCTGATAAATATATTGAGATTGGTGTAGAGAGCAGTGATAACTGGATACTTAAGCACTGCATAAATAAGAATACAACTTATGGAATATTTCGGGATGCGGTTGAGAAAATACATCATGCCGGCATGTATGTGACTGCCAATATCGGACTGGGTTATCCGTTTATGAGCGAGAAAGCGGCGATTAGTAATACTGTCCGCTCTATTAAGGATGTACTGAATGATGGGGCGGACAGTGTTGTTTTGTTTCCGTATCATATAAAAAAGGGCACGCTACTTAATGTGCTTTCCGAAAATGGGATGTACAGCTGTGTGTCGTTTTGGTCTCTGGCGGAAGTGCTGGGACATTTTTCAGAAACAGAATTAAGTAAGATACAGATATCCTGGTATAAGGATTATTTCGGTGAAGAAAAATCATATATCTGCGGTTCTCCGGGCACCTGTCTGAACTGTGAAAGAGAAGTGCTGAAAGAGCTGGATGAGTACCGGGAGACTCAGAATCCGGAAATTATCAGGAAACTAAGAAAGTATCCGTGTCTCTGCCATGCGGAGTGGAAGAAACGGATGGAGAGGGAAAACGGACGGGTTGACATAGAAAGGACAGAGGAAGAATATCGGAAGCTGGCAAAGATTTACAATATAGACTTGCAGTTATTGGAACAGGAAATCGGTATAATGAAGGATGAATTTATGAGGAGATATGAAAATGAATAATTGGCTGGAAAATGATATAAATAGGGAAATTGAGAGAATCCAGGCTTTCATATGTAATTTTGTCCTTGATCAGGAGAAGGTTGTCGTACCTGTTTCGGGAGGGCTTGATTCAGATGTTGTGGTTCGTCTCTGCTGCCGGAGCCTTGGCAGAAACAGGGTAAAGGCTTTTATTGTTATTCAGAGCGATATGGAACCAAAGTTCCTAAAAAATGCGAAAAATCTGTGCGACGAACTGGGAATACCGATGGCGGAGATTCATTTGGAGAATATGAACCAGGATCTTATGAGAGCGCTGGAAGAGGCTGAGTCTAAGATGATATTTAATACAGATATGATGCTGGATCCAGCAAAAGCGAAGTGTTCTGTCAGGTCCGCTGTGATTTCATGTTATCAGGACAAGGGATTTTTGATAGCCGGAACGACGAACAGGACAGAAAAAGAGCTGGGATTTTTTCTTACCTTTGGAGATAACCTGGCACATTTTAAACCGATTGCCCATCTTTATAAATCAGAACTAGAAGAGTTGGCTGTTGCTTTGGGAACAGAAAAAGAAGTCATTGAACAGGAACCGTCCGCCGGTTTTTGGTCCGGGCAGACGGATTTGGAAGATATTGCATACTGGATCGTGAATGACGGACCGATTATCATTCCAAGAGAGTTTTCCGAACAAGAGATCGCAAAAGCAGAGAACATTAGGAGTGCTCTGGATTACAAAAAGATTGACAGGATTCTTGAACTAATTTCTTCCGCAGAGTCCATTGGAAAAATACGGGAAAAAACGGATGTTTCAGAGGAAATCATACTAGGTCTGTATCATATTGTTGAGAAAGCAAAGTGGCTGAAAAGCAGAGAGATTATGGCAGAGTTGCCGGTTCATGCTGTCGGAGGGATTTAATGCTGTATTGGAAATTAATTGAATCACACTTGTCGGATCCGCGTATCATTATTTCAAATGAAAGCAGGGAATATACTTTCAGACAGCTTCATGCAAGAGTCAGGTCGTACAGCGTATTCTTCCGGAGCAGAGGACTTAAGGCAGGAGACCGCGTGCTTATAGTAGATCGTGAACCGCTGGAAACAGTGGTTCTTCTTCTTGCGTGTATTTCGGAAGGCTTGGTGTTTGTCCCCGTTAGCAGGCACATGGGAACGAAAGAAAGGGATGAAATTGTAGAAAGCTGTTCCCCTGCTCTTATTCTTGACGGTGAGGAGGATCCTACGACCGAAGAGGTATGGGATGAAGAAGCTTGTATAAAAGACAGAAAGCAATACCCGGAGGACACGCTGGTGTATATCATATATACATCAGGAACTGAGGGAACGGCAAAAGGAGTCTGTGGCAGTCAGAAGCAAATCTTATTCTGCAGCGATGTGATAAATAGAAGACTTGGAAATAACCCCGGAGACAGGATATTGTGCAGTCTTCCGTTAACATTTGATTATGGACTTTACCAAGTGTTTCTGGCATTTATGAGCGGAGCACAGCTGTATTTGAGTTCAAGGGAAATGCTTCAGCGTATTCCCTATTTACTCAAAAAGTGGAAAATAACAGGGTTCCCTACGCTGCCTACGGTGGCGGCGCTTCTGGTAAAAACAGGTTTTCTCAATCATGCAGATGATTTCTATCTGCGATATATTTCCTTTACGGGTGAAGTACTGCCCCTTCCTTTGATACGGACTCTGACAGAAGCGATGCCCCGGACATCTGTTATACCCATGTATGGGTTGACAGAATGCAAGCGTGTGGCAGTGATGCCGGCAGAAAGAACGGACAAGCTGCTGGCAGGATCATGCGGGCTTCCTTTAGATGGTGTCAAGGTCTGCCTTATCAACAAAGAAAAAGATACCGGTATTGGAGAACTGGTAGTTGAAGGTCCTAACGTAATGGAGGGATATTGGGGAATCAGGGATGAGGATTCTGGTGTTTTTGAGTCAGACAGAGAGACCGGGAGAAGGAGAGTGTACACTGGAGATCTTTTCCGTATTGATAGCGAAGGATTCCTTTACTTCTGTGGACGCAGAAACGGCATTATCAAAATCCGCGGTTATAGAGTGAATGGTTTTGGGATGGAGGAAATGATACGAAAGGTGAACGGAGTGAAGGAGGTGGCGGTGACGGGGCTACCGGATCCGGTTACTGGAGAGCACGCCGTGGTCTTCGTTTATGCAGAGGACGCTTCTGTCAGGCATGCAGTGGAAGAGACGGTACGCCAGATGCCATTTTATCTTCAGAATTCAGAAGTTTTTCTGCTTCATACACCGTTTCCGAGAAACAGGAACGGCAAAACAGATATAAAGAAATTATGTGTATTGGCAAAGGAGGCGTTGATTTGAGGTTTTACGGAAATGAGATCTGCTGTGGGAGTTATGCATGCCTGAATGCGATACAGGATCCGTCCATAGATTTGCAGATATTCGAGATTTCGACATCAACGCCTTTTGGAATCCGGCATTTTGAAAACGAGCATTTCGACAGGTTGCTTACAACATACTGTGATCCGAACCAGGGGATGGATCGCGGGCTTCGCTTGTGGGGATATGCCCCAGAGACAGTCCAGACAAAAACTGCGGAAGAGGCTGTATGGGAGATTAGGTATAGGATCCGTCAGAATTTTCCTGTCGTTGTCGGGCCGATCGATATGGGGAAACTCAGCTATCAAATTATGCCGACTCTGTTGAAAAGAATGGATCATTACATCTCGCTGGAATATTGCTCAGATACCGAGGTATACTGTACGGATTCAGAAGGGTTCTATCATTATCGCCTTACATATGAAGAGCTTCGCACATATTTGTCTGCTGACTCTGTGCCGGAGGCGAACGGATGCATAACAGTTCGGCAGATAAAGAAAAAAAGGGAATACAAAATGGAAGAAGTTCTGGAACAGTCGTTCCGATATGCGGCGGATAATCTCTGCACGGCAGAAGAAGACGGAGAGGGATCCCGGGGAATAAAGAACTGCTTCCAATATCTGGAGCAGTATAAGGAATATAAATGGCGGCTCCCGCTCATGTACGATATTCAATATCTGAAGCAGAGGAAGTTGTTGCTGCTGTTTTTAACAGATTTGCTGGAAGAAAATAGGAGACGTTACAGCAATCAGACAGGAGAGATAAGACGGATTGTAACTATACAGAATGATCTGCTGGGGAAATTATATGGAAGATTGCGAAAAGGACTTGGTATTGAAAAAGAAAGTTTTGAAGAGTTAGCAGAAATGGAGAGAAGGCTGGCGGAAGTATGGCGCATAAGTTAAGAAATGAATGATTCTGTTGTTGATATAAATGATACCTGGAATAGTCATGATGACAGAAATTCGGAACTTCATGATTTCAGTCATCTCGTTTTTAATCTTTTTGCTGCAGGTTGGCTTAAAGAATATGGAAGTTTAGGAAAATTCTGATCCACAGAAGAGGTTAGCTAAATATTCAGGAGTGTCTGTTTTTTAATTATTATCTGGCGGAAATGGCCGAGCAGTTCGAGGTTCATTAGGTCAAGGTCCTAAAAAGTGACAAATACGTAGACCTGCATTTTACACGGCTTTTGCGGGTTCTGACTTTTTATCTGGGAGCGTCCCAAATCGTCATTTTTGCGAAAATGGTACGGTACTTTGGTAGGAATTTGTGGTTACAGATTTGGATTATATGGAAGTTGTCTGTAAGTTTATAAATGAAGTTAAAAGAATATATGAGAAATGATGTTTCACGTAAAGACCCGGTTGAAGCAGATGATTTGGAGAAAAAGACTGTTTTTTGAACAGCCTTTTTTATATTTTAATATTGTTTAGGAAGGATCACAAGAAAATGATTTGGAGCAATAGTTGATGAGATTTCTTGAAGATTTCAAGGAAATCTTGAGTGGAATAGATTACTGTGGTATGATTTAAACGTTGTATAAGATAAAACATTAAATTTGTCAGGAGAGGTTAACAGACATTAATTATGGCAATGAATTACAATAAATTATGGAAGCTGCTTATTGATAAAAAGATGAACAGAACAGATCTGCATGAACAAGCGCATGTGTCTACAAATGCCATAGCTACTATGGGTAAAGGTGGCGATGTATCGACGAAAGTTCTTGATAAGATTTGTAAGACGCTTAATTGTCAAATTTATGACATTGTTGATTATATACCTGACGAAGATAATGTGTATAAAAATTAACTGCAAGGAGCATTATTTGTGTGGTGTAAAAACTGTAATATAGAAACAAATGAAGAAAAGTGCCCCATCTGCGGTAGCGGAACTGTTGAAGATTATCCTACTGAGGTATACTGGTGTGAGGAATGTAAGGTACCAGTTATGCAAGATGTGATTCAAGCAGACAAAGGAATCTGCCCAAGATGTGGTAAGCCAATAAAATATCTTGCAGCGGATATTAGACCAGTCTTTCCAGAAGAGAGACTACTGATTGAAATATTGCTGAAGAAGAAACCACACCAGTGGATAAATGAATCAGTTTGGGCGTCTAATAACAGATATTATGTGAATGGAAAGTCAATTGCTTTGCCAAATAAACTGTTTAAGGAAGCTGACGCTGATGAGTATATTGATCAGCTGGATAGATATAAGAATGGCAATTCCTATGGCGGCTTTAACCAATATATAGAGGCTTTCATTGAAGCAAACAAGACAAGGTTAGACTATCTGATTGATGAATCACATACCTTTATTAAAAGAACATCTGCAAAATTTCCAGAAGAGAATATAGTTTTGTCATTCTCGGGAGGAAAGGATTCAACGGTAACTGCAGATTTGGCAATTAAGGCTTTAAGCGATCCATCTCTTGTACATATATTTGGAAATACAACGTTGGAGTTTCCGCTAACGATCGAGTATGCGAAGCGCTATAGAAAGGAGCATCCACAGGCAATCTTTAAGATAGCGGAGAATCGGGAACAAATTTTTCAAGAGGTCTGCGAGGATATAGGACCGCCGGCTAGAATGATGAGATGGTGCTGCTCAATGTTTAAAACAGGACCTATTACCAGAGTTATTAATTCACTGTACAGAAATCAAAGAATCTTGACTTTCTATGGAATTAGAAAGTCAGAGTCCGTAAGCAGGAGTAAATACAATAGAGTAGAAGATGATGCAGAGTCTGTAAAGATCCAACAACAGACTGTTGCTTCTCCAATTTTTTTCTGGAAAGATATGGATATTTGGCTGTATATTCTGGCTGAGAAGATTGATTTTAATAATGCTTATCGTTTAGGATATGATAGAGTAGGCTGCTGGTGCTGTCCCAATAATAATCAGAGAGCGCAGTTCTTATCGAGAATATACATGCCAGAACAGTCCAAGACCTGGAGGTCATTTCTTGTGGAGTTTGCAAAGAAGATAGGCAAGCCGGATGCAGAGGAATATGTGGACTCTGGTGCATGGAAAGCCAGACAGGGAGGGAATGGTCTTGCGGCAGCAGGAGATGTAAAAATTCGTTTTACTAACTGTACTACGGAGAATCATGCTAAAATCTATCGTTTGGTACGTCCGATGGATGATGAGTTTTTGAATATGCTCACACCATTTGGAAGAGTGGCTCCTGAACTTGGACAGAGGCTGTTGCATGAAGTGTTGGTATTAGATAATAGGACAAATGTTCCGATTTTGTCAGTTCAACCATTTGAACAGGGGGGATATGAGTTCGCTGTAAAAGTCAGAACTATGAATGTGAAAGATCATGACAACTTGCAGCACATGGTCGGATACCAGGTCAGAAAATTTAATGCTTGTAGAAAATGTTTGAAATGTGAATCTCTTTGTAAAGCTGGGGCAATTTCCATTTCAGCAGACAGATATTATATTGATCCGAGTAAATGCGTCCATTGTAAAATGTGTGTAACTGCCAAATACCTAAGAGGTGGCTGTATGATGGACAAGTACTTACGGACAAAAGATTAGGAGGAAAATAGGGATGGCTACGAAGTTTCGGGCCCATGAAACATTCTTTATAAGAAAGGGATGGCTCAGTAAAGGAATGCGCTACGTATCGCAAAAGCCAAATGTTTTTACTGACAAAAATGAGAATCCAATGGATGTTCTTGGAATCGGTGCCAATATGGTCAAATCCCTTAGATATTGGCTTCAGGCAGTGGGTCTGACGAAAGAACCGAAGACAGGAAGAAAGGATCAGTCTTTGACACAGTTTGGAGAACTGGTACATGAGTATGATCCATATACCGAGGAGTTGGGTACACTATATCTTCTTCACTATAAGCTTGTGACAGATGATGAGATGGCTCCATCTTGGTATTACTTCTTCAATAAATTTACCATGAAAGAATTTAGCAAAGATGATTTCGTGGCGCAGATACAAAACGAATTGAAGATGGAAGGGACAGCAGTTGCTATCAGATCCCTGACCGATGATTTTGCATGTATTGTGAATACATACTTGCCAAGGTATAAGTCTGATCCGAATAAGGTTTCTCCAGAGAATAACATTAGCTGTCCTTTTGGAGAGCTTGGATTCATTGATATTCTTAGCAAAGAACGTGGCAACTATATATACAAAAAATCTATACCTATGGTCAGAAGCTTTAATCCTTGGGTTGTTATGGCTGTTATTGTAGACCAGGCAGGAGATAGAGAAGAGATTGGATTAAACGAACTTCTTTCTGCAGAAAAGAATATTGGAAAGGTGTTTAATCTTGATTCAATCTGTATGCTTTCTGTGCTTCATGAAGTAGAGAAGCTGGGAGAGATTAAGATAATTCGTACAGCAGGACTAGATGTTGTACGAATACTCCATAAGCGCAGCTTTATAAACTGCGTAGAAAAATATTATGCCGATATAGAGGAAACAAATTCATGAGCAAAATGATTTCTGTTGCGTCAGGTTTTCAATATTCAGTAAATATAGGATACGACCTGAACAATGATGACAAATTAAAGAATTTCATACCGACCAAATCGGCATTGACGTTGCTGAAGGACATACTTTGCAGTACAGCTCCTGATGCGACGGAAAGAGCGCGAGTCCTTGTAGGAGCATATGGAAAAGGTAAGTCTCATATCATACTTACAATATTGTCTATGCTTATGCAGAGAGATCGTTCTCTTTTTACACATTTGATGCCGAAAATTGAAGAGGATCCAGAACTAAGTCAGCTGGTTGATAATTATTACTCAAATGACAAGAATAGGATCCTGCCGGTTATTATAAGTGGAACTAGCAGCAGCATACAACAGGCTTTCCTTCTTGCCCTGCAGAGGACGCTTGCAGAGAATGATCTGGACATTATGCCGGAGACCAATTATAGAGCTGCGATTAATGCCATAAAAAAGTGGAAGGCTGACTACCCGAAAACATATGATAAGTTTAAGAAAGAAATTAGCCTTCCGGTAGATGTTTTTATTTCTGAATTAAATGATTACAATGCTGCAATCTATAACGAGTTTGAAGAGGTTTATCCTAAGCTTACATCAGGAAGTATCTTCAATCCGTTTGTAGGATTTGATGTTGTGGAGTTATATGAGAGCGTTGTAAAAAGCTTAAAGGAACGTGGATATCTAGGAATATATGTTGTTTACGATGAGTTCAGTAAGTTCCTGGAATCTAATATAACTGCAGCTTCTGTAAGCGATACTAAGATGCTGCAGGATTTTGCTGAAAAATGCAATCGTAGCGGAGAAAATGAGTTGCATCTTTTGCTGATTTCTCATAAAGAGATATCTAATTACATTGATCAGTTACCAAAGGCAAAGGTTGATGGTTGGCGCGGTGTTTCAGAGAGATTCCGTCATATTCACTTAAATAATAATTTTGCACAGACCTATGAGATTATATCAACAGTTATTATCAAGGATAGAGACAAGTGGGAAGATTTCCGAAATGATAACAAGGCTAAGTTTGATCAGTTGATGACAAGGTATGCTAATCATCCAATATTCAACGATACAGATCAGAAAGAATTAGAGACAACTATATATGAATGCTATCCATTGCATCCCGTTTCTACATTCATTCTTCCAAGACTATCTGAACGAGTGGCACAGAATGAGCGTACCTTGTTTACTTTCCTGTCTGCTGATGGAACATCGACTCTACCAGCGTTCCTGAGAGGATTAAAGGACAAGACCTTTAGAGTCATTACTCCGGATCTTATTTTCGATTACTTTGATCCGGTACTGCAGAAGGAGCCTTTTGCTGGAGAAATTCATAAGAATTATGTTCTGACAAAGACTATCCTTGATCAGATTGAGGAGCAACTCCTTGAGAGCAAAATCGTAAAGACTATTTCTTTGATTTATTTGCTGGGGCAGTTTGATAAGTTGAAACCAATTAAAGAAGAAATTGTTGGACTCTACAGCATGGAATACAAACCTGTTGAGATTGAAGCAGCTATCGACCATCTTATCAAGGACGAGTACGTAATATACTTGAAACGTAGCAATGATTATCTGAAGCTGAAGCAGGCATCTGGTGTTGATGTAGAACAGAAGATATCAGACACCATTGCAGCTTTAGCACCAGCAATTTCTTTGAAAAGCGCATTAAATGCTTCCAATATTGATAATTATCTCTATCCATCCAAATATAATGATGAAAAAGAGATGATTCGTTACTTTGAGTTTGAGTTCATTGAAGAACAGGAGCTTGAAGGTGATATCGACTGGGTAAAAAAAGCTGAGGATATTCGTGCAGACGGTATAGTATATGCTATTGTCTGTGAAGATGCTGAAGCTATTAAAGACATAAAGAAGAAAGTATTGGAGACAAGTAAGGGTTGTGATAGATTTATTTTCATACTGCCAAAGAAGGCTACTGAAATTAGAAAAGTCTTGCAGGAGTTTGAAGCTGTAAGTGCACTCAGAGATAAAGCAAAAGAGGACACAGTTCTTTTTGAGGAGTATGAAGTAATATATGAGGATTTGCGAGATGTAATTAGCGAGTTTATCAGTGGGTATACTCATCCTGAAGACTATAAGTCTACGTATATTTACAATGGGGAAGAAAGAAGCATAGGGCGTAAGGCAGCTTTGACAGGACTTGCCTCAGATATTTGCTTTAGTATTTTCTTCCAAACACCGGTTATTAATAATGAGGCCATCAATAAGGATGAGATAACTTCAATCGCTAATAACAGCAGAAGTAAGATACTGTCAGGTCTCCTTAGAAATGTTCTGGAACCAAATCTAGGACTTACAGGAACTGGTCAGGAAGTATCTATTATGAGAAGCACCCTTCTGAGGAAGGGGGTTTTACTCGATGATGAAGAAGGCACTAGAATTAATCTTTCTCCGCCCGATGAGCGAATGAAGGGCGTACTAGATATAATTGTCTCCTTCATTATGGATGCCAAAAAGAAAGGAACTGCGTCCTTTGATCATTTGTATCATGAGTTGAAGGCTCCTGAGTATCATATTGGTATCAGGAGTGGAATGATTCCCATTTATATTGCTGCAGTTTTTCATGAGTATAGCGAGGATATTATTCTGCAGAATGAACAGGGGCAGCTACCGTTATCGGCAGACACTTTGCAGATGATTAATGCAAGCCCAAAAGATTATACACTGGTATATCTTGAATGGAATCCAGAAAAGCAGGAATTCATTACTAAGCTTTCGGAGATTTTTAGCAGATATGTTATTGAGGCTGAGAAGAATCTTAGTGCTTATGATTTTGCAGCTTCAGCAATGAAGCGCTGGTATCTGTCATTGCCAAGGTATGCTAAGGAGTCCAAAGGAATAGGAGACAAAGAGTCAAGTAAAAGATACCGCAAGATGGTCAAGTTGCTAAAGCAGAACCTCAATGGACATGAGTTATTGTTTGAGAAGCTTCCTGAGGCTTTTGGATATAGAGATTTTAATGAGGGGCTTGCAGAAAACATAGAGCAGGCAAAGCTTTATTATGACTCAGAGATATCAATACTTAAAGCGGAATTGATAAAACGGACAAAGCAGATATTTTCAATTGCGACAAATAGATCTAAGCTAAAAAGAGTTTCATTATCATCGGTAATTAAAGATTGGTGTGAAACACTGGATCCACATGTGTTTGAGCAGCTCTTTGAGAATGGAACTGACAAATGCCTGGGACTTTTCAAAGAAGTTACAAATGATGAAGAGACCTTTATTGCCAGACTAGCAAAGGCTACAACAGATCTAAGAGTTGAAGACTGGGATGATGATACCATAGAGCGTTTCGCAGAGAATCTTGTAATGTATAAGAAAACGGCTGAGGAGTTTCAAAGTGGTGAGTCTGAAAGTGATGACAGTGCCGCAAGTACTTATGAAATCAGATTCCGTACAGACGACGGTTCATCAGAGATAAAGAGGTTTGACAGAGTTGAAACAAGTAAAAGAGGAAAGCTTCTGTATAACTCGATTTTATCTGAGATAGATTCAATGGGATACTCTATTTCAGAGCAGGAGAAGAGACAGATCCTCATGGATATATTAAAGAAGATGTGCTGAGGGGAGGCATGACAAGTGGCATATTTTGATAATGCTGCAACTACATACCCAAAGCCGGATTGCGTTTATGACTTTATGGACAGCTTTTATCGTACCAACGGTGTAAATGTTGGACGTGGAAACTACAAGCTTGCACAGAGCGCAGGTGCCATAATAGGAGATACTAGGAAGAAGATTCAGGCGCTCCTGCACTGCCAGGCAAAGCAGGTTGTCTTTGAACCAACGGCAACAATAGCTTTGAATATTATTATTCAGGGCATTATTGAGAAAGGTGCTGTTAATATTTATATCAGCCCATTTGAGCACAATGCGGTTACCAGGACTCTTCATCATTTTGAGGAGAAGGGGAAGATCAAGGTAAACCAGCTGACAGTATCAAAGGAAATGGTATATGACTTGGAACGAATTCGGTATCAATTTGATACAGTAAAACCGGATTTTGTGATAGTCAGTCATGCGAGCAATGCGTTTGGTTTGATTGCTCCGGTAGAGGATATTTTTGCACTGGCAAAGAAGTATGATGCCATAACTTTGGTGGATATGGCACAGACTGCAGGGTTGGTGGATCTGAATGTAGGTCTTTCTACTATAGATTTTGCAGTATTTGCCGGGCATAAGACGATGTATGGACCAACAGGTATTTCTGGCTTTGTAATGAATTCGGCGGTGAAGTTCCCGGCAGTGATATTTGGAGGTACCGGATATGAATCTGCAGATCAAAACATGCCAGAAGATTTGCCTCAAAAATATGAGATGGGAACTCTGAATATAGCAGGTATAGCTGGATTAAATGCAGCCCTTGAGTGGTCAGCACAGATTACTGTCAATGTCATCAGAGAGAAAGAAGCTGAAAATCGAAAGAGGCTGATAGACCTTTTAGGTAGGTATTCTTACATAAAGATAATTGGAAACTATGACTCTTGTAGTTATGTGGGAATTGTTTCTTGTATTATAGAGGGAATAAGCAGCGACAGTGCCGGACCTGTATTTGATAGATGTGGAATTGCCGTCAGGACAGGACTGCAATGTGCGCCGTTGGCACATAAGTTTATGGGAACATTCCCGGCAGGTACTATCAGATTCAGTGTGAACTATTTTACTACAGATGATGATTTTGCTGAGCTGGAAGAGGCTTTGGATTACATAGATTCAGAGCTATAGGGGGATTGTTATGAGCTTAAAGGACAAGAAAATAAGAAGCGAATACCGGTCCTTGATCGACAATGTGGTGCAGGATTTTTATATACCATTGCTTCATGAGTCAACATCTTATAAGCGTGCTGTGGGTTTTTTTTCATCATCGGCCCTTGTTGAAATATCAAAGGGAATAGCGGATATGGCAAAAGATGGAGGAAAGATAGAGATAGTTGCCTCTCCGTATCTGTCAGATGAAGATATCCAGGCTATCAAGGAAGGGTATGAAAATAGACAAAAAATTATAGAGGGTGCACTTGTGCGTCAGTTGTCTGATGAGCATGAGGATTACTACTCTATGGAGCGTCTGAACCTTTTGGCACATCTTATATCAGAAGGAATCTTGGACATTCGTATTGCTTATACCGACCAGGGTAATGAGATTGGAATGTATCATGAGAAAATGGGTATTTTGGAAGATAGAGACGGTAATCATGTAGCCTTTTCGGGATCCATGAATGAGTCTATGACAGCGATGTCCATTAATTATGAAACCATAGATGTATTTTGTGACTGGAATGAGGCAGAGGCAGATAGAGTTAAGCTGAAGGAAAACGCCTTTTACTCTATGTGGAATAACATTGAGCCGAGCCTTAAGGTCTTGGAATTTCCGAAGATTTCTGATGTACTTATTGAGAAATATCGGAAAAAAGCACCTAATTTTGATATTGACCGTGAGCAGTTCCAAAAGAGAATGCTTGCATATAGTAGTATGTTGCATGAGAGCGAAGCCCTTTGTGGAGATGCGGTAGGGGCAAGAATTCCAAATGATGTGAGGCTACATGAATATCAGAAGGAAGCTATTTCTGTTTGGGTAGGTGAAAATTATAGAGGAATCTTTGATATGGCAACTGGGACAGGTAAAACTTATACTGGTCTTGGCGCTATTTCAAAGCTTTCGGAAGACCTTGATGACGATCTCGCTGTTATTATCGTAGCGCCTTATAAGCATCTGGTAGAGCAGTGGGTTGAGGACATTGTTAAGTTTAACATGAAGCCTATTGTTGCCTATGGAGATTTAGTCCACAAGGATTGGAGAAAGAAATTCTCTAAGGCGATAATAGACCAGAAAATCAGAAGAGATAAAAGATTTTTCTGTGTGGTGACAACTAATGTAACCTTTGCCAGTCCTGATTTTCAAGAGAGAATAGATAAGATTAAAAGTCCAATTTTACTGGTTGTTGATGAGGCCCACAATTTTGGAGCTAGAAGTTATGCAAAGCGGTTGGATGACAGATTTACATATAGGCTGGCATTATCAGCAACACTCGAAAGACATAGAGATGAAGAGGGAACAGCTCTTTTGTATAGTTTCTTTGGAAAGAAGTGTATTGAATATTCACTGGAAAGGGCAATTGATGAAGATAAGCTGACTCCTTATAAGTACTATCCGGTTCTTGTATATCTTAGTGAACTAGAGCTGGAATCATATGAACAACTTTCTTATGAAATGTCCAAATGTATGATAAAAGACAAGCACGGAAAGTATAAATTGAATAAGCGTGGGGAAATCCTTGCGCTCAAGAGAGCCAGAGTGATTGCAGGAGCAATGCAAAAGCTCGAAGCTCTGAAAAGAGAAATCACTCCATACAAAGATGATAATAATATTTTGGTGTATTGTGGAGCTACAAGGGTTTTAGATGATAGTGATACATCATCAGATGATGAAAACGATATTAGACAGATAGAGGCTGTAACCAAGATCCTTGCCAATGAGCTTGATATGAGTGTGGCACGCTTTACTTCAGAGGAAAATATGGAGGAGCGAGCTATGATCAAGGAACATTTCCAGGATGGTGGTAAGTTACAGGCTATTGTAGCAATAAAGTGTCTGGATGAGGGTGTTAATATTCCTGGCATACGAACTGCTTTTATACTTGCAAGTACTACAAATCCTAAGGAGTATATACAGCGTAGAGGTAGAGTTCTTCGTAAATCAGATAATAAACCTTTTGCAGAAATATATGATTTTGTTACTCTTCCCAGACCTCTTGATTCAGTATCAGGTCTAACGATTGAACAGGCGAACAGGGATAAGACATTGGTTAAAAATGAGCTTGCCCGGATTAAGGAATTTGGTAGATTAGCATTAAATTCGATGCTGGCAAATAATCTGATCTGGGACATTGAGGAAGCGTATCATCTTAACGATTTAGAGCTTGAGAAGGAGGGTGAAAACTTTGAGTGTTAGCGATGAGATCCAGGTTGACAGTAAAGTCATAGAACGCCTGAAGCGAGCAATCATCATTAAGGAAAACATGAATCTGAAGACGAGAACAATGAATGATTCTCAGATGGT
Source organism: uncultured Clostridia bacterium (assembly GCA_904397185.1). GTDB lineage: Bacteria > Bacillota > Clostridia > Christensenellales > UBA1242 > Caccovivens. The sequence goes on along the minus strand of CAJFOL010000111.1, from coordinate 9,627 downwards.
TTCATGGATTAAGAAAAAGATTGAGGAGGAAGTGCAATGTTACTTAAATCAATAAAACTTGAGAACTTCCGCCAATTTCGTGATGAATCCATTGATTTTGCCCAAGGAGAAGGTGGCAAAAACGTAACCATAATTATTGGCGAGAATGGAACAGGTAAAACTACTTTTGCCCAGGCATTTTTTTGGTGCTTGTATGGAGAAACAGAGTTCTCTGACAAGATTATTCTGAATAAGGTGGTAGCCAGAGAAATGACACCTGGTTCAGAGGAGAAGGTTCGTGTAATATTATCTCTTCGACATGGTGAGGTGGATTATGCTCTCATAAGGGAGCAGGCCTATCATAAGGATTATTCAAACAATGTAAAGGGCGATAATACTGTATTTGATATTGCAGTAAAAGATGCAAGCGGTAATACATCCTACGTTAAAAAGTCCCAGTGCGAGGCAGAGGTGAAGAGTATTCTGCCGAAGGAACTGTCCAGATACTTCTTCTTTGATGGTGAACGTATCGAGAAGATGAGTAAGGATATTTCTACAGGTAAAAAGGCAACGGACTTTGCTGAGGCTGTAAAAGGACTTCTTGGTCTCAATGCCATGATTAGCGCCATTGGCCATTTCAATCCGAGAAGCAGCCTTGGTGTTATTGGTAGCTATGAAAAGAGCTTTGACTCAAAAAGTAACAAGAAGATTCAGGAATATACATCCATAATAGATAAGTGCAATGCTAGACTGGCAGAAATTGATATTGCTCTGGAAGAGCTAGATGCACAGAAGGCAGCTGCAGAGACCAGAAAATCTGAGAAGATCATAGAGCTGAAGCAGTATTCTGAAGGAGAAAAGCTGCAGAAGGAAAAGGAAGATTTACAGAAGCAGATTAATAATACTATTCGTATGCGTGCCACAGTTTATAAGAATATGTGTAAGGATTTTAATGCTTCTATGAGTTCATTCTTCTCGCTTTCTCTGACTAAGAGAGCTTTGGAGGTGCTGTCAAGACACGATTTTTCAGGTAAGGATATTCCTTTTATACGTGACAAAACTATTGAGTATTTGCTCAGGCAGAAGATATGTATTTGTGGTACTCACTTGGATGAGGGATCTGTACCTTATAATAACGTGAAGGCGTTACTGGATGTTATTCCGCCTAAGTCGCTCAGTACATATGTAGCGGACTTTAAGAAGGAATCAAAGCGTAGGGCTGGAATGCTTCAGAATTTGGTTGAACAGCTGCGGGACAACCTTGCTACAGCTAGTGTACAGAGCGATGACATTATGGACAAGACTGATGATCTTCATAAAATTGAGGCTAAGCTTAGTGGTGGAGATGTCAGAGAGAAAGTTCGCATTATAAATAACGAAATTCAAATTTGCGTTAATGCAATCAATAAGTGCGATAAGGATAGAGATGAGCTGAATATAGAGCGTGGTGGTCTGGAAAAAGATCGTGACCGTGCAGATACCGAGAGACGGAATCTTACCCTGCTTGATGAAAAGAATAGAAAGACACAGATGTATCTAACCTATGCTAAAAAGATTTATGAAGAGTTAGAGAATGTATATCGTACAAGTGAGGAGGAAATTCGTAATCGACTGCAGGATACAATCAACGATATCTTTAAGCAAATTTATGAAGGTGGTCTGTCATTAACAATAGATCCCAAATATCATATTACAGTCCAGGCTAATGACTATGAGGGTGACGTAGAAACTTCTACAGCTCAGAGTATTTCGGTTATTTTTGCATTTATTACTGGCATCATCAAAATGGCGAGGGAAAATCGTAATGCTGATGATGACGATGCCAAGTTACTTTCATCTGAACCATATCCTTTGGTAATGGATGCGCCGTTGTCTGCATTTGATAAAAGAAGAATTAAAACTGTATGTGAGGCTCTGCCAGAAACAGCTGAACAGGTTATTATTTTTATCAAGGATACAGATGGTGAGCTAGCTGAGGATTATATGGGAGATAGAATCGGTAGCAGGCATCAGTTTGACAAGAAGAATGAGTTTGAGACCATTTTGGTATAAGGAGGAGCGCTATGTTTGATAAACAATATAGGTTCAAGGGGAGACACGCTCTTCGTGTGGATCAGCTCACAGGAGTATTCGACGAATTAAGTAAAGCAAAGCTGATAGAACGTAATGTGGATATTTATACAAATGCTCCATTGATTGGATTTTTGTATGGAAGAACTGCTGAGCTTGATAATACTAAGAATCCAGAAACAGGTCAGGTGTATAGTCAGAGCGTCATGGGTGATCGTGTAATTTATTCTAGTGAGGAATTACAGTATAATTTTTGGCTGATTATGTTACTCGATTCTAATTATGAGCCAGATGAAGAAAAGAGAATTGACAAGGCTTTTAGGCACTATGGTCAGAACTCTGACGATGAAGAGCGTTTTGATAGTTATGTAAGAGGCGGTATTGATGTCTTGTATGAAAAATTGGTTGAAGGTGAAAAAACTCCGGAGGCGTTTGTGAACAGGCTTTATGAGTTTGTTGATGAATTTAATGATAGATTCAACAGCGGAATTAGCAGTGACGATATCCTACGGTTATGTATGAAAAACGCATAAGTACCAGTGACATGCGTTAAATGCGTAATGGAAACATTAACAGGGCTTTTAAGAAATAAGAAATTCCAATGCAGGAGATAAATTTTCTTATTTCGAGGATATCGTGAAAACCTTTGATTAAGGAAGTAGATTGGTTACTAGATCGTCTGTTAATATGAGCAAATAATTTGCCAATATATATAGGATAATCCGAAATGTTTTAATGTTGAAGCAACTTTAATAACAAAAATACTTTAACATTATGTTTTTTAGAATAAAACCCATTAAATGCTTCCATTAGATATAGAATAAAATTCCCGCTGATAATTATCTGGATGTTGATAATAAGTCCAGGCAGTTAATGTAATTGAGATGAATAAAAGTTTTGAGCTAAAGATGTACAGATAGCAGTCTTTCAATTACAATAAAAAAGGGTAGGAAATGAGTAGTGGGATAATGGATAGTAATAATAATATAGAGAGTGCTCTTACAAATTTAATAGAACTGTCATCTAAAAAAGGATTTCTTGTATTTGACGATATTTATGATGTGGCTGATAAATGGAATCTTTCTATTAAAGATATTGACTACCTTTCAAGCTCCATTGCAACTCGAGGAATTCTTGTATATGATGAGGCACCGGTTATAGATACGGCGGATACATCTTTTGACGATTATGATGACTATGCACATAGAGACTATGATGCAATATTTGATAAAGTAATAGAACTTGATCCGGGGTTAGAAGATTTTATTACTGCTATACGAAATGTTGTTCCCCCTCAGACAAAAGAGATGGATCAGCTAAAGCATCAGATTCAGGAAGGAAACGTATATGCTCGAGAGAGGGCAGTACAAATGCATTTGAGATTTGCTGTTCGTATTGCTTTACAGAGAGCAGAAGTTTATAATGCAGAAATAGCGGATATCTTGCAGGAAGCCTGTATAGGGTTAATTACTGCTGTTGATAAATATGATCCTGATTCAAGTGGTCCTTTTGGTTCATATGCTTCGTTGTGGATATTGCAAAATATAAGCCGTACACAAGGTACACAGAGACCCTTGATTTACTATCCGGTTCACAAGAAAGAAGGATATTTTACAATATATCCTATTATGAAAGAAGAGGGATACTTAGATCTAGATACTGAAGAAATATGGACAGATAAGGCGATACGAGGATTAATACAAAATAAGCTTGGCTGTAAGGCCGCTCAGGCAGAGGATATTATAACGCAAGTGATGCCAATAGAGTCTCTTGAGGATCTTTATGAAAAGTCTTTGGTAAATTATGAAAAGAGTGATAAACAAAGAAGTCGATTTTACAACGGGTATGAAGATGTTTTTTATTGGTATGAAGATGGCTATATAAATATAGAACAGGTATCGTTAAGAAAGGCTCTTGAAGACGTGATGAAAGAACTAAGACCTAGAGAGAAGGAAGTTATCAGAGCAAGATATGGGCTTGATGGTGGTGTAGAAAAAACGCTTGAGGAAGTAGGTAAAATGCTGGGTGTTACTCGAGAAAGAGTTCGTCAGATAGAATCAAAGGCAATAAAAAAATTACAGCAATCTAAAAAAATCAAGATACTTCAGGATTTTTTGTAATTAGTAGATTAAAATTCACGGTTAAAAAGATAGTAAAATAAAGTGGTGGTGAAGAAAACGGTAAAAATGTTCTAGCTGTTTTTTTCTACCACTTTTTATTTTTGATAAGAGATATATTTTATTTGCTACGTATCTAAGAATATATTATTATAAAATTAATCTATAAATATTTGTCGGAAGGATTATTTTATTTACAATACAAAAGTATGTACCGGTTTTACGTCTTATTGTTGTGGTTGGGAATCACGCGGGGATGATAAAAAATGAATTGATGATATTTTAGGAATATACAGATTTGTTTCAAATTGCGTCGGATGGTATTTTTATAATAACAGTAGAAATGTGTCATAACATTCGAAACTGAGTAATTAAAACGTTAACAGATGTAGATGGAAGAAATAATGGAAAAACAAGAAGATAAGAGTAGAAAGGGGAACAATTTTCATGGATTTAAAAGGTGCAGAGATTCGTAACATTTTGGAGATGTGTATGAGCATAGGAACAAAAAGTAGAGTTCCGCTAAAAGTGAATATTCCGTATTATCAACGGCCATATCGTTGGGATGAAAAGAGAATTAACAATCTGATAGCCGATTTTTATAAGAATAAAACGGAAAATGCTAATGCTGAATATTTTGTTGGTTCTGTTGTTCTTGTAGAAGATACTAATATACACAATCGTTATGATATTATTGATGGTCAACAGCGTGTTACTACGGTATTTCTGTTCAATTATTTGCTCTTTCTTCTTCAGAGATCTTATGTTGAAGAAATGATTAGCACAAAAGGATCTAATCTGGATGGACCTTTAAAGGATTTAGAAGAGATATATGGTAGTCTATTAGGTAGTAAACATTTAGATGCCTTTTCAAAAATGCGTAATGATATTATCGAAAAAATGGAGAATTTATCTGATTTGGAAGAGACTGAGAGGGATCAGGTTTATACAGATATTGCTGAATTGTATAGAAAAACAGTTTTTCTTCCAGAAAGAGATTTTTCTAATCTTGATAGATATTTTGATGAGTACGAGAATTTGCAAATGAAGTTCATAGAATCTGATACTCTTGCGTTATCATATTCCAGAAAAACGTTTGATATTACGCTGAGTAAAGCATTATCAAAAGTATGCGTAATTGTGTCGAAGGATGACAACCCGAAACTAAAAATTATTGGAGAAACAGAGAAAACGGATATAAATATTTTACAGTATACTAATGCTATAAAATATGAATTTAATGCAATTAACAAATTGCTGCAATTGAAAGAAAAACCACTTCATAATACTCGACAAATTCTGCGTTTTATGAAAGAATTTCTGGAAAATGTACGCTTTTGTGTAATCATGACCGGAAATGAGAGAGATGCATATACTTTGTTTGAGGTTTTGAACGATAGAGCAATGGAAATTGATGACCTGGAGTTAATTAAGAATTTATTCTTAAAGGCGTATTGTAATACATCAGGAGATTTGGATGTAATAATTGATAAAAATATTGGTATTCTTGATCAGATTTGGGGAGATGAAGTGTTTACAAGAGATCTTTCTGATGCCCATAAAAAATTGATTTCTTATCTTGGTACCTTGTACTTTACAGCTGATGAATCTACATTTACAAATAAAATTCAGCGTTATCGTGAAATCATAGAAAATAAATATTTAAAAATTTATTCATCGAATACGGTTAAATATGAGTTTTCAAAAGCATTGAATGATATTAGAGTTTATCAGATGCTGAGAATTATTATAGAAGAGTATAAGATTCCTGTACGAAATGCCGCGGTTGCATGTATTCGAGCAGAAAATAATCCGCAAGTATCTATAACATACAAAGCGTTTCATTTATTGAATGCATTAAAATTGGATGGAGTATTACCAGCACTCACTAATATCATAATTCGGCAGTTTATGAACCAAATGGAAACATCAGGAATTAAAGAGGTTAACATTTCAGAGTTTAAAAAATACATTACAGCAATAAAAGATGACTATCAGCACAATTCGAACAACCGTGCATACCGGGAAATTCATGAGTTGGCATTTAAACTTTGGAAAGCCGCACTTCTATGCAAAGATTATGAAATACCAAGAGAAATTGCAAAAAAGGGGTTACAAAATATTTATATGAAAAAATGGAATCCATCTGGCGTCATGATAGATGTTGAAACACAATCAAAGATGATACAGCAATTTCGTGAGTGGATTCAAACTTGGCAGTATAATAAATCTGGAGTTGCCGATCTAAAAGTCAAAGTCTTATTTATCAATCTTTTTAAGACAAAGATTAACGATGAAAAAACAGAATTAACTTTCGATAAAACAGTGTATTCTTTTGTGACAGATAAATTGCAGTTGGATCATATGGAAGCACGTAATCCTGATTTTAGTAACAAGGCTAAACATTTTGCTCCTGTAGATTTACATGAATTGCGTGAGAAATATATTGATTCTTTGGGAAATATGATGATTCTTGACAGTGATAATAATAATGAAAAGAATAATAAACCACTAGCCGAAGCAATGGGGTATTATGAAGATATGTGTAAAGGCCATTGGCTTAATGGATTTACTACTACCATGCTGAATGATTATCATAAAGATGTTTCTATTGATGGGGTAGAATTTAAAGTCCCAACAGAACAATTTTTTAATGAACGAGGTTCTAGATTAAGAACATACTTCGAGAAAATAATTGCTAGAGATTTTGATGACAAAAAGGTAATGATAAAAGAATAAAATTGCTTTCTGTTTCTTTATTAAATGTGGAAATGTAAGTAAATTTAACAGATATCTGAGGGCACAAAATGTAATATGCATTATTACGGATAGAGATGTCAAAAACATTCAAAAGATACAATGATGTTAGGTGGAAAAATAAATGGCCAAAAAACAAAAGCATTTTATGGGAAGTGGAGCTGAAGAAAAATTTATACAATTATTTTGTGATGTATTTGGCCCGGGCAAAGGTCAATACGTATATCTTCAATATCCAGTTGTTGACATCTATGGGCGACATAGAACTATTGATTTTGCGATTAAAAGTGCATTTGGAAAGGTTGCTTTTGAAATAGATGGGACAACTTGGCATAATCCAGAGAAGGTGTCTGAAGGGAAATACATAGATGATTTACTTAAGCAAAATAGTTTGGTTTATGATGGTTGGAAAGTATACCGATGGACAGATCGTCAAATTGAAACAACACCTGAAAGGGTAAAAGATGAATTGGTGACTTTTTTAGGAGAGTCTCCTGCGCTCTTTTATATTGATGATGACATGCCGGCTCAAAATGGAAAAGTTTTCATTCTTAGAGAACACCAAGAAGAGGCGTTGCGCAATTTATGTCAAATGCGTAATGAACATCAAACAATAGCTTTAGTCCAGGGAGCTACAGGATCAGGAAAGTCTGCTATAGGTGTACTGGATGCTAAATCATTAGGAAAAAGAACGCTTTTTCTGGCACATACAAATGAATTAGTTGAACAAGCTTATAGTAATTTCCGGAAACTTTGGCCAGAGGTATCTGTTGGAATGATGGTAGGTAAATATCATGAAACAGATCAGTTTGTTATATGTGCATCTATTCAGAGCATTGTAAATAAGTTAGAGCTTTTTCGACCAGATGACTTTGGGTATTTGATAATTGATGAGTGTCATCATGCAACGGCCGATATTTATAAAAGAGTATTTTCGTATTTTCGTCCGGATTTTACACTAGGATTAACAGCAACACCAGAACGTGCAGACGGAGAAGATTTGCTGGCTATTTTTAAGACAATGGCTCATAAGTTAGGAATAAAGGAAGCCGTTGAAGAAGGAATATTATCTCCGGTGCGTTGTATTAGAATTAAAACGAATATTTCACTCCAGGATGTAAGAATTAATGGATTTCGATATAATACTTTAGACTTAGAGTCAAAGGTGTCTATTCCCAGTAGAAATCAACTGATTATTGATACATGGCTTGAATATGTTAAGAATAAACCAACGGTAGTGTTCTGTACTTCAGTAACTCACGCTGATGATGTTGCTTCTGCATTTCAATTAAAAGGCGTTAGTGCAAAGAGTATATCAGGAAGTACAAATACTAAAGAGCGAAAGCGTATATTAAGGGAGTATGAAGATGGTTTGATTAGCGTACTCTGTGCATGTGATTTGTTAAATGAAGGATGGGATAGTCCGCATACTCAAGTATTGTTCATGGCAAGACCTACTATGTCCAAAACTATTTATTTACAACAATTAGGTCGAGGAATGCGAACTCACCCAGAGAAAGATTTTTTAATGGTATTTGACTTTGTTGATAATGCTGGACTGTTTAATTGTCCGTATTCGTTGCATCGATTGTTTCATTTGTCCCAGTATCATCCGGGGGGATTAGTTCTTGGTTCTAAGCATGATATTCGTTGGGATAATGAATTGTTTGTCAAAGGAGAAAAGCCAGAGGTTTTGATTGATTACCCGATACACATGACAGATTATGAACAAATTGACTTATTTAATTGGCAAGAAAAGACAGAGGGAATGCTGTCTACCTTAGAATTGATTAGACGGATCAATGTACGCGGTAAACAGATTCGTAAATGTATACGAGAAGGGAGCATTATTCCTGATATGGTTGTTCCAATTAGTGAGACGAGATCATTTGAATATTTTGAGCCATCTCAGGTGAAAAGTATATGCCAGAAATTTGGATGGACAGAGATTACAAATACTAATCGCAAAGATATATTTATCGAGAATATACGCAAAATGCATATGGATCATTCATATAAACCGGTGTTTTTATTAGCCTTTTTCAACCATATGGATGTAGATGGAACTGCAAGAATTGAAGATGTTGTTGATGACTTTACGGATTTTTATGAAGAGCGTAGGAGACAAGGTCTGATTGTAGAAAAGGGGCAAAGTATATTCTTATCAAATAAGTATTCTCGAAAACAAGCAGAGTAATTGTTGCTTTCAATGCCTTTCAAAGTATATGAAGAAATGGGAGCCATGAATCATTCGAAGTATATAGGAACCCTGCAACTTGAAAAGCAAATTGTTAAGAGATTGAATTCAGAAGATATTGAAGAGATAAAAACTGCATGTAATGATGGAATTATTAGTTATTATGGCACCGAATATTAAAGTATGTTTTGAATTTTAGGTTGTATGTTTTAGAATACTGAAAATCGATGTTTTCCACTTCATAGTGAGAATTCTAAAAAAGCAAATGCTAAAAAATGAGACGTAACTAAATTAGATTTGAATTTAAGAAGAAGGAATCTTTTTTATAAAGCATAAGGATAAATAATAAAATTTTTTAGATAATGAATACTGACAGAAATAAGAGGGAGATTCCTTTGGTTTAACAATAATTAATCATGGAAGGAGCGGACGCCCCATGATGCCTGCGTCCGTGAATTTTATCCTGCGGGATATTGTGAAGGCGTATAATAAAGAGGAAAATGAGTG
>CAJFOL010000110.1 GCA_904397185.1 uncultured Clostridia bacterium | reverse complement strand
GAGAAGGGCTGCCTTGTGATCGCCGCCACCCACGACCTGGAGATTGCGGAAAATCTGGTCAGCGGGCCGGCAGGGTACGAGGGCTTCTATTTCTGCGAGGAGGCTTACGAGCAGGGCCTCGCCTTTGACTATAAGATCCATTCCGGCATCTGCCGCCAGACCAACGCGGTGCGCCTGCTGGAGGTGTTCGGGTTCCCGGAGGAGATCACCCGGGAGGCGAGGAGGAGCCTGGAGGAGTAGGAGCTGCTGTCAGCGCCCCGGGAGGGCGCGTTGTCAGGGAGAGAAGGATCAGAAAGCGCAGGGACGGCGGGGAAAGGTAGGAAGTGTACGGCCAGAAAAAAGGAGAGCAGGGCAGAGTTTTTCGACACCAGGTCCGGGTTGCGGGCCTGGTGTTTTGGCTGGAGATATGAATATTGAATCTGCTGTTTGCGTTATGATATAATCCTAAAATAAGGTATGTATTACGCAAAAATGCACTTGATCCATCCAATATCGAGGAGTGGTTAAGGTCTATTGACAGTGAAGATACAAAGAAAAGATTATTGGCGTATTCTAAAAAGATGTTGACAGCAAAGAAGGGGACAAATTATAGTGAAGGATAAGCGCGCTCCAAAAGAGCCTCGTTTTTCAGGTGAGGTAACAGAAAAAAGCCATAACAATATGAGCAAGATCAGAGGGAAAAATACAAAAATAGAGATCGCGCTCAGGAAAGCTCTGTGGAATAAAGGCTATCGGTATCGTAAAAATTATAAAGCTTTGCCGGGAAGTCCGGATATTGCTCTTACCAGGTATAAGATCGCTATCTTTTGCGACAGTGAATTTTTCCATGGCAAAGATTGGGAAATCCTGAAACCCCGCCTGGAAAAAGGAAAAAATCCTGATTACTGGGTGAAAAAGATCAAGCGCAATATGCAGCGCGATATAGAGAAAGATCAGGTTTTGCAATATCTCGGATGGACAGTCATACATTTTTGGGGAAAGGATATACTTAAAGATCCTGATGAATGTATACGTGTGATCGAAGAAACCATTTTTGAACAAAAACTTAATGAAATGGAGACAGAGGAAGAAATATAGCATCGTTTAATGATCGATGAAAAAATCGGTCAGAGAGAAAAAGAAGCTTTACAAAATCTCCAGAATAAGATAATGTATATTATGACAGAACGATCGTTCGAATGATGAGGTGCTAAAAGTGGAAAAAACAGTTTGTGAGTTGTTTGCAGGTGTCGGAGGCTTTCGTTGCGGCCTGAACCACATAAAGACATTAGAAGATTTAAAAAAGCCGGAAGAGTGGGAAACAGTATGGTTTAATCAGTGGGAGCCTGCGGAGAAGAAAACGCAATACGCCCATGATTGTTATGTACATCAATTTGGGACAAGGATGGACTTGTCAGGAAATGATACGACCAATGTGGATATCGAAGAAGTAAATAAGGAGACAATACCTGATTTTAACCTGTTGGTGGGGGGCTTTCCCTGTCAGGATTACTCAGTAGCTTCATCTTTGGCTACATCAAAGGGGCTGGAAGGGAAAAAGGGGGTACTCTGGTGGTCTATCAGAGATACCATAGAGGCAAAAGAGCCACCTTTTGTTTTACTTGAAAATGTAGACAGGCTGCTCAAGTCGCCGGCTAAGCAGAGAGGCCGTGATTTTGGGATCATCTTAGCCTGTCTCAGGGATCAGGGCTATACCGCTGAATGGCGTGTGATCAATGCGGCGGATTATGGATATCAACAGCGGAGACGGAGGACTTTTATCTTCGCGTATAGAGATGACACAGATTATTCATCATCGGTCCAGGAGCGGGTGGATTACGCCAGAAAAGACAGCATAGAAAAAAGAAGGGTCAGCATGGGGAAAGTCCTTTTGGCAGAAGGCTTTTTCGCGAAAACTTTCCCGGTATATGAAGTGGCTGACGACAAGATAATGATAGAAGAACTGCCGGAAGGGATAGGGGAATTATCGGATAGATTTAGTTTTGGATTTGAAAACACAGGGATCATGAAAGACGGTGTGATATATACACTGAAGACAGCGCCTAAATATGATGGCCCTCAGATCACTCTGGGGGATATCATGGAGACCGGGGATGTGGATGAAAAGTATTTTATCCCGGAAGAGAGATTGTACTATACAGATCCATCGATCACCAGATCTGATGAGACAAGGGGAAAATTGCCAAAAGAGCAGAGAAAGACATGGCAATACTTAAAAGGTGGAAAAAAATTAGCCCGCAGATCCTCAAATGGACATGAATATATTTTTTCAGAAGGCGCTATCGAAATGCTGGATAGTTACGATAAACCAGCCAGGACTATGCTGACTTCGGAAGGAGGTTTCAGCCGGACAACACACATTGTCAGAGACAAAAAGACAGGGAGGATCCGTTTGCTGACAGCGGCTGAAACAGAAAGGATACAGGGATTTCCAACAGACCATACAAAGTATTGTCTGGTCAATGGAGAAGAAGTAGAGATGCCGGTCAATAAACGCAGATTTATGATGGGCAATGCCCTGGTGGTAAACCTGGTTGAAGATATGGGAGAAACGCTGGACAAGATATTTGAAAACGAGGGAAAAGCGGATACTGGTCATTAAATGACATAAAAAGTCGTGAGAGAGTTTTTCAAAGAAAACTGCTCACGACTTTTTATGGTCAAAATGATAATTGTTCAAGGATATAGCTATTATTGATCCAAAAGCTTTGGGTAGTCATCCATTGCCCATCTGGCAGCGGGTTTGCATCTCGTTCTACATTGCCACGAATGATCCCGTTGTTAAGCCGATATGCAGATCTGGTTGCGTGGGGGCGTATATGTATGATGCGATTATCCTTTTTCCCGGGAAGATCATTGGAGATCCTGCCATCGGGATTCACTGAAAATCGAACTCCCTCTTTGATGATACGCTGGACTTCTTCCCAGCCTTCCCGCACAGTGCCGTCCAGATCCGCGGCAGGCATATTCCAAAGCCGGGCTCCCTTTAATACATATTCTTCTCCTTGACGTCTGTAAACGACAAAAAGAAACTTGGTCTCGGAAAAATACTCGTAAACATCAGAATCTTCCCATTTTTGATCAGCCAGCTCGATAAATTTAAAGGGCGGAAAGGACATGCTCTCGCGCATAGCACCGTTTTCCTCAAGCCGGATAGATTTGACAACGATATTGGCTTTGACAAATTCTTCCGCATGATTTCCCTTGATGCCCAGCATGCGATAAGCCAGATCGCTCCATTGGGACTTATTGTTGTTATATTCTCTGTCAAACAGCATACAAAGCTGCCTGTCAGTTTTGCCGGCATAGTGAAAGATCTTCCCGGTGATGATATCTTCAAAGGTCCGGGTCTTTAAAGCCCCTCTGTCTGTGATGATCTTTTCGCAGGGTACAGCATCTCTTAAAACGTATTTGTGAAGGACGTAGTCCATGTAATTGCGTTTGAAACAAAAGTTACGTTTCTTTGCGGGAGTATGATCACCGTAATATTGAGGGCGCATGCTTTTGGCGGCAGTTGAACCTTTCGTACAAGCGCCCAGGTATAAGGTGTCGCTTTCAGAGAGCTCGTGGGCTTTTCCGGATTCTATCTTACCGATTATCTTCTTATAATCCTCGATGATGATAGAAAGGTCATCGGCAGGAGGCGTAAATAGGTTTACGTACATGATCTTATACAACATGCGCGGGATAGTCTTGTCCCTTAAATAATGGATGAGCAAGATACATCGGATCTTTTCCCATACATGACTTTTGTAGAAATCATGTTCAACAGGTTCCTCAAAAGAAATATTGGTAATGGATAGTCTTTCCCCAGCGGTGTACTCGCCGTTCTTTTTTAGATCGATGCAGGTTTGTTTTAGCTCAACGCCGGCTTCCCTGAAATCTGCCTCCTGAACACTGTTTGGTTCATACCCAAAGAAATTTTTTTCAAGGAAATTCCCCAACTGGCCTTTGGCATTTGTGTCTTCAGTCAGTGCCTCTTCGTCATCCGTTTCGGGGTCTGGGTTAAACTCCCTCTTTATCTCAAGGAAAGTCCTGCCTTCTAACTGCCTGGCATAATGTAAGATACTATCTGCAGATGATCTATCATAGTCAAATAACATACAGTCACCTCCATAAGGTCACTCGAAATGAATATCGAGTCTGTCGATCGTCAGAAAAAAACCTATATATGATTATACTTTAATGAGCGCTAAAAGTACATTGGTGTACTGGAAAAAGTAAAGTTGACATGATATCCTATAGAAAATAAAGGCTTTGGACCAAATATGACAGACTTTTAAGGAGACAAGAGAAGAATGGAAGCGGGATCTGGCAATAGATTTGGATCAATGAGTTTTGATGAAGGTGTAACATATATGAAATACTTATGGGCAAATAACACGGATGGACGGCAGAGAAGATTTTCTGTCTTCCCTAATCTCGAAGTCTGTTATCCGGGTGGGAAAAATCCAGGAGACTACCTTTTGTTGGTCTCGGGAAAAGCGTTAAGGCACAGTGTGGTGTGCGTCATTGTGGCAAGTTATGTCCTGAATGGGACGCTTGATGATCATGAAATGCTGGAACTGTTGGAAGAAGTATATGAAGAAGGCTGGCAGCACAAGGCAACAGATCTGCCCCAGATCTGGTTCCTGAAATGTATCCTCTATTGGACAACATTACAAGAGGAGATCAATTATCCACAAAGCAGAGGTCGTTATGAAGGCCGGAGAATGTCTTTTAAAAGATATGCAGAGGCCGTTTTGGCTACAAGGGCTGACTCGAGTGTAACTCTGGACGATGTGATGTGTCGGGCTGATGACTGGAAAAAAGGGCGAGAGTTATTGGATTTCCCTGGCGCACCATCATTTTATTATTAGGATTTAGCGAGGGTTAAAGATGACAAAGGAAACGATCGAGCAGGTATTACAATTCAGAGACGAGAGGAACTGGAAGCAATTTCACAATCCGAAGGATCTGGCGATCTCCATCAGTCTGGAGGCGGCAGAGCTGTTGGAAGTTTTTCAGTGGAGCGCAGAAGATGTCAGGTGTGAGGAGAAAAAAGACAAGATCAGGGAAGAGCTTGCGGATGTGTTGAATTACTGTATCCTGATGGCGGATACCTGTGGGCTGGATATGGATGAGATCATCCAGGAAAAGATAAAGAAGAATGCGGAGAAGTATCCGGTGGAAAAAGCGTATGGACATAAAGAAAAGTATACGGAGCTGTGAGGATGTGTAAGTAACGATAAAATGTGGGAGATCAATATGCAGTTACCTTATTCTGATATACTGGACATTGCCCATTTTTCCAGATTGTTTGACAACAAGAGCGAGTGATATAAATTATTCTGGTTTCAGGCAATCGCAGGGAAAATAAAAGAGGGGTGTCATACAATTACATTTGAGGAATTGATCGACGAGATGATCGCAGATGCCTGGTATATGGTTTCAGAATATCGCCTGAATCTGGGACCCAATGATGCCCTGGAACGAGTGGTCCATCGGCTGAGTGAGATCAGTCATATGAAATCCAGTGAGAAGAAAGAGGCAATCCTGAAATATCTTGCGACTTGCGAGGATAAAGAAGTCATAGTTTTGAAACGGACTCTGGCCCAGAATGTTCCGTATCGTCTGCAGGCGCCCTTCATGGCGTCCATGAAGGGGAAGGAGTGGAACAGGTCTGGGGAAAAGCTGGCGGAAAGGATCAATCAGGAACCAAGGCTGATATACTATTTTCTAAAATTCAGCGGCCTGAACACCCGGATCCAGATACAGAAGGAATGGGCGGATTATATTAAACAAAATCATGAAATCATACAGGGCTGGGTGGAATTAAATATGATCCAGTATCTTCAGAGAAGAAATCCCAGCGTTCCGGGGATTGTGGAAAAGCTCTATCCGCCAAGAGAGCGCAATCTGGAAAAAGTAAAAAAGTACTGGAAAATGATTGTTTCCATAAGACCTGTACGTGAAATCTATGGAGAAAACCTGTTGAATGCGAAAAATATATCCATTGACCATTTTGTGCCCTGGTCCTATGTGGCTCACGATGAACTTTGGAATCTGACTCCTACCACCCGAAGCATCAACAGCAGCAAAAGCAACAGCCTTCCGGACTGGGACGCCTATTTTCCCGTGCTGTGCAAAAGTGAGTATGTATCCTATGAATTGCTGTGGGAATATCCAGAAATACATGAAGCTTTTGAAATATGTGCCAGGGAACATCTGAATAACCCGGAGATCCGACACAGACTGTATCAAAAAGGTCTGTCTGAAAGAGAGTTTTCCGGGCGTCTGGAAGAGGTTATTTTTCCGGTGTATCAGTCGGCCAAGAGTATGGGATTTTCGAATTGGAGCCTGAAGGTATAAGGTTATGGATGAGTATTGTGAAGAAAATGCAAAGTGCTATGCGGAAGAAACCCTTTCTGCCAATCTGTCGGAGCAGTATCAAAGGGTTATTCCTTTGTTAAAAGAGGGTGTAAGGATACTTGATGTGGGGAGTGGCAGTGGGCTTGATGTATGTTATTTCCCGCAGCAGAGATATTAGGTGATTGAGCTGAAGTCGTCAAGAAACCTTTGCCTGGAAATCCGAAAAGTGTTCTCAGGAGAAGTCGTATGTTCTGATATTCAGAGTTATTAGCCAACATAGCGATTTGACGGCATCTGGTCGTGCGCGTCACTGATACATCTGTCGGAAGAGGAAGTGCTTTGCTTCTTTAGAAAGGTGGACCTGTATTTAAATGATAATGGAGTTGTATATATTTCCGGGAAAACCGGAATCCCCACAGGCAAGTCAGCGGATGGATGTTACTTTCTGGAGTTTACTGAACAGCTGGTGGAAAAGACACTGGCGGTCAATGCCAAGTTGAAGATGAAAGAATTGTAGTATGCAGAAGATGTGAGCGGGACAAAAGGGTTTCGGTGGATGAATGTGATTTTTAAGATGATGTAGCGTGATGATGCTCAGAGGTATTGAGTAATTGTGAGAATGTGTGGTATGAAGGCTGATGAGAAGTCTAGAGATTAGCACTCACCTCTTGGCTCGTTTGGGGTGGTTTTGTCCTGTGGCGTCAGAGCCCGTAAAGCCTTATTTTACAAGG
>CAJFOL010000109.1 GCA_904397185.1 uncultured Clostridia bacterium | reverse complement strand
CATCCCTGCACGGATATACAGATTAAATTTATTAATGATCTGGGGGTAATCGATCTTCATCTGCCGGATCATTCTTTTCTCCTCCTTCATAATGTATTTGATAATGTAATTATATCTTGCCAACAATCTGTAAAGCAACATTAGGCTTGATTTTATATTATGTAAAAACAATACGCTTTCAAACTCTGTTTTTACAATATGGAAATGCATTTGCGGGTGTGCTCTATTTTTACAGTATTATTGTCAATGGAGATTAGCGGGAATTTTCTCTTGACATAATAACACATATGAACTATGATTAAATTACGAATCGGCCGATAGAGTATTGCGGCACAGCTTAGGAGGTAGAAATATGTCACGGCATGGTTATATTTCAATTTATGCAGATGCTAGAACCCAGAGGATATTTGATGAATTTACTAAGCTAAAAGGCATTAGTAAATCTACAGCGCTTACAGAAATGATGGACACTTACATGTTGGCGCAAGATGAAAAGCTTTATTTAGAATTGAAGAAGGCATCTTTGAATGTTGATTATGCAAAGGAATTAATTTTGCAGAGAGAAGATAAAAGCCAAATAAACGATTACATTTTTATGAAACTTGGAACAGCTATTACTGTTGATGGACGAGAGTTAAATGGCGTAGATACTATTAAAACGTATATCAATGCACAAAACAAAATGGGTTATACTTGGTTCAGCACTCAAAGCTTACATACAGGAATGGCTAAAGAAAAAATTAAGTTCTATAATGATGCAATTAACTCTGGTGAATCAGTCAAAGTACTTTTTGCTATTGGCATGGGAATTAATGATGTATGCTATTCTGCTACATTACAAGAAATTGTATCAAATCGTGACGAAATTACTTGTCCTGGTAATCCAGATTCTGTTCCAGTAGAGTTTGGACCTGATGAAAAAGGAAAAATTTGGTTTAAATTAACTGATTTGCAAAAAGAAACCTCGATTAAAGCTGATATGTTGAAATTTCGTAGTAATGGGAAAAGTGTTAAATCAGCGATAACTCGTTCTCAATTTCATTTTGGATACGTCTATTTATGATAAAAACCAGCGGTATAACACAAATATGTTATACCGCTGGTTTTTACTTTAACACTAAATATATCTTATTATATTCTATCAATACCTTTTTTTCTTATATGATTATCTCTTAGATACTCCCACCCATAAGCACCCAATATTTCTGTTGTGTTATAGTGTAAAAATAATCTTTTAGCAAATATAGGATTTAATACGATACTTACATTTTCTGTACCTTTCAAAATTTCCAGCTTCATTCTATTAAATGGATACATTCCTTCATTGAACACAAAACACAAGGTTGATGCTATAGTTCTTGACTTTATATATTTAGATGTAAATTTCAATCCAATTACACCCAGTTCGTATAAAAGCCCAATTTTACTAATAATTTCATTATCTTCGCCAAACATGACCCCTTCAAAATTAAATGATCGAACTATATCAATTAGTTCAGAACTTTCCAAAATGATATTTCCATTCTCAAATTGATGCATAAATTCATCAATATTAAAAAATATTTTATCATATTCATTATAAAATTCATTTTCTATAATATCTTCTGTGACTGTATTCAATAAACTTTTAAGCGTTTCCATATCTATTTCTTTATGCTTTTTTGCATTCTTTTCATTAGCATCATATAATACAGAAAAATATTTTATCACATCCCTAGGACGCCAAAAAGAAATTCTTAATATATATTGAAATAAATCAATTTCTTTTTCAACACCATCTGTTTCAATTATTACTGACAACGGAATAGTAGGCATATATTTCTTCATTATCTCTTGAAATTTATCTACTGCATCTTCCTCAATATCATAATCAAACTTATATAATACTTTTAATCTCAAAAGAATAACTCTTAATAATTCTATCGCATCCCAAGATAGCCCAATAAAATTTTTCTTTGCAAAGTCTCTATCTATCATTTTTATTTGATCAATTCTATCTTGTGGAATAATAATACAAAAAGAAGCATTACCCATAATACCTGTATCCATTGGTTTAAGTTTTTCAACGGCCATAATTAATGCTCTATACAGAAGTCTATCAAATTCTCCTTTTTTTTCACCTTCCATTCTGGTTTTCACATCAGAACTCTGCATTTCTCTTTTTGCATTTCTTCTAAAGTCATCACTAATAGTATCAAATTTATCTAAAGCAATAAGTATTTTCTTTTCACATTTTTCAATTGCTCTTAATAGTTTACGATAATCCTGTTCACCCAAAAAACCTTTTAAAACATTTTCAACATTAAAATTCGCATCCATTGAAGCTAAAAAAGCCTCTTCTGTAGCATACTCCAATATATCTGTACTCAAAAAATCTTCCCACAATACAACGCTTTCAGTAAATATAGACTTTTTTACATCTCCAGAATCTAATTTATCTATATTTAAAACTTTTTTTAATTTATTTCCTATTTTACGGAAAACAGGTCTCCTTTCATCTCTTATTCGATGGTTTTCCTCTTCTACACAAACAATATAAATTGCACATAAATGAAGATAAATTTCCCAAAATAGTTCTAAAACACGTCCTTGTCCAAAAATTTTGTAATCCATTGATAGATTATTAATCGCAGAATATAGGTGATCTTCTCTAATATCTTCTACACTTATGGGACGTAACACCTTAAAATTTCTGTCAAACTCTTCTGGATTATATTTTTCGAGCACTTCAAAGAAAGTGGTTTTTCCACTTCCTTTTCTTCCAACTAAAAAACAAGTACCTTCATTTGACATAATGTTACTATATGCTTCCGATTTATACATACATCCTCGTGGTAACTTATCTTTAGAATCTGTATTGCAAAATAACACAGAATAAGCCTCTTCCTTACCAGAAAACTTATAATCTTTCCTCCTGTGTGCTAAAGCTGTTTCATATATTATATCAGACACTAAATTGGTCATATCTGTTTTATAACATGGATTAACTTTTTTTCTTTTCCTCCTTCCTTCAATAATTGGTGGAACTTTTGAAAAATCAGCAGCAATACGATCTTTAAACTCTCTAGTAATAACTTTTTTTACATCCCCCTCAACTACAACTGGGAAAACTGTGATTTCCTTTGCTTTCCATGCTTTTAAAATATGCGTATATTCTCTATATACCCCCCGATCTTCTTGAGCTTCATCTATAATATTTTTATATGCTGGAGAGAAAAAAATAATTACAGAATCACTTGAGTATATCTTTTTTTCATTTTCTTTAAAGTTTTCTGATATATGAAAATCTTTTTTATCAATAATGATTTGTATTGTTCTATTAGATTTAGTTTCTATTTCCTTTCTTAAATGATTCATTAAATCCATTACGTTATTAGAATCATCATCCCAACAGTACGCAAAAAAACATTTTTGTTTCATATTTCCCACCCTCATTTGTATTTCTTAAATTATCGTCTAAATACACTATTTAAAATAATTAAAATATCATTTTTAAAAACAAATGTTAATACTATTGCAATTGGGCAATAAAATAGCCACTCACTTACAGAAAACAGACAATTTACATATTTTAATGAGCTGTTTTTAATTTTATCATAAGTAATATCTTTGATACTCAAATCAAAATCTACTAATTCATTTGAAACTCTTATTTTATTATAAAGGGTAATATACTTTCTCTCCATTTGCAAATAATAAGAATCTAATGCCCAAAACAAAATTACAGGTACATAACAGAATAAAAAATACCGTTGATTCATTTGCGTATCAGACAATACAAAAATTGCAACTATCAAAGAGATAGACCAGCCTTTAAGCAAAAAAGAATTGTTTGCCATTCTTTGTATAATATTTTCAATCATTTCAAGATGTTTTACTTTCATTTCCATTTTATGTCTCCCATAAAATTTCTTTATATATTAACTATACTCTTATTAATTTACAGCGGCAAGTATGTATTTACTCAATAATATATCAGTTTAATACTTACTAATATATTTCGGACATTCTTCGCATTTAATAGAACATTCCTCCATTTCAAATACTTCTGATTTTCTTGTAACACCTATGTAGGGAATATTCTTTTCTTTACAAATTTCAATTATCTCTTTACGGTTTTCATTTGGCATGGTATTTCCAAGAAATACTTTTGTAATTGGGAAAAATTCAATGTTATAGTCTTCCGTGTTTTTACATCGCATTGGAATTAATAATCGCCACTCATTCTGATATGCCCAATCAATACTCTTTCTCAATGCACCATGAAAATAAATATCCCATACCAATTCCAGTGTTGGTTCTTTATCTTGCATTTTAACAAGTCTTTCCGTCATATCAGGACGAACCTTACAATAAATCATAGGAAATAAATTTGCATACAAATCATGATACTTTTCTTCATTTGGTTGCAACGTATATTCTATACAAAAACCTTTATGACAGTTTGCATACCCGCTCCACATTAACTGAGAATACGGAGTGGTAGTGAAACAAGAGGTTCTAAACGTATTCTTTAAATTCTTACAATATTCTTCATAATCAGATTGAATGATTTTTGCAACTGCTCGTGCCCAATTATCATTTTTACTTAATTCTATAAGTAATTTGTTTTGTAATATTTCATTAGCTTGTTGTTCAATCATATTTAGAGGCTGCTTTGTAACTATCCCTTTTACCCCACCTGTCTCTTGAAAATATTTAATTAAAGATCCAACAAATAAATTTCCAATTTCTTGTGTTGATAAATTTTCCTGAACATCAATTTGACATCGATCACAATATTCTATTAATCTTAGTCTTTGATATGTAAAATAATCTAAACTAATATCTGAATCATATGGATCATCAAATTCTTTTGGTTCCTGCATGAATACAGTATTATTTTTTAGCGCCTGTACGGAATAATTAACCTTTTTCCCATCTTTCTCTGTCAATACATTTGGGAAATATTTATATAATTTAAGCGGCTTATTTATATGAGAACGAAGAGAAAACTCTTCATATCCCATTTTCTCAACTTCACTAAGCGGCATGATCATCCCATTCACCATGCAATATGTTGATGAAACCTGTGGTGCCATTTGTTTGATATTAAAAATCAATTCTTCAATATTCATACCATATTCCTTTCTCTACAACAGATTTTTATCCTGTTACTACTCCATCATTACCGTAGATAATAGCCTTTTCTGGATATGCCTCATCATAACGGATTTCTAACAAATCTCCTTCTTTTACATCTCCAAGAACAAAAGTTTTTCTCTGCCCTACTAGAATTCCCGCAATCTTAATTGCCGTGGATTTCATTTTTGCTGTCTCTTTAATTTCGTAATCAATTCCATTTACTTTATATTGGACATGTATTACCCAGGGGTAATCCAATCCTTTATCCACAATCCTTATGACTCTTCCTTGGGTTATCCCCATATAATTATTCTTTTTTCTCCTTCTGCTGTTCTTACTGATACCAAGTACAATAAAAACAATAATAATAGGAATAAGAATTATAGCTGCAAAAATGATAGTAATCATAGCTCCGTCGCTTAACATATTAAATTATTCCTCTTTCTTTTCAGCTTCCACATTTTTCGCATCCTGTTGTTGCTGCAGAATTATTCTAGCATCACTTCCATGCACCATCGAAATTAAATTATCTTGTCCAATCACCTTTACCAGATTTGCAATCTGTTTACCAAGTGCATTCTGATTAAAATGAAAAATAGTTGTTCGTACTACAAGTCCTTCTCTCCTTAACGCTTTTTTATATTCATCCAATATAAATCTTCGCAATATATCTTCGTCTGTAACATCTAAGGAGTGCCCAAATATGTAGACATTTAAATTCTCTGATTCTAGAGAAGCATATTTTCCAATATTATTTGTTTCATATTCTTCCAACCAGTTAACATATTCACATCCTGTCTTTTTGTATATTCTCTGGAAAAATTTCTTAAACTGTATAAATTCTGTATTTTTATCTTTTTCTCCTTCTGGAAGATATTCATCTATACCAAGTACCAAATTACAGCTATTTATATCATGAGCAATATCTGCTTTCCCGTGTATATAATCATATTCTATATCTGGGTTATCTTTTCCATAAAGCCTCTCGTATGTATTGGTATAATTGAAGCTTAATACTTTATCGACTTTCAGACCTAGAATATCAGGCAGTCTTTTAGAAACTGGCAGATTATTTATGTAATCGCTCAAATATATTTCGAGACATCTTGTGAGTTTATTTAAATCATCAAGAAATTGTTCTCTATAACGAGACATAGGTCTCATATCAAAATAAACACCATTAAATCTTGATGATTCAAGGCCTATCAAATATTTTAAACTTTCAAATTGATATGCCTCCATACGGCCTCGATCTTTTCCTTTCCGCAAATATTCATCAATAGTAGATATGGCTCCATCTAACGCCTGAACAGCATTAGATATTTCACTCTCAAAATCAATCCAGCCTATTTTCCCTTCTTTCCGTCTTTCTTCATAGACTGCATTGAAATGTTCTAACCATACATTATCCTTTATGAGAGATCCAATTTCTTCATATACAGATGGATTTTCCTGCTTTATTTCTTCAAAATACTCCTTGAAAGAGTCTACATATTTAGAATCAAAACAAGTTTTTCCTAAATATACATTTGTAAAATCCAAAAGTTTTCATATTTTGTTGGCAACTTATGTGCCAAATCAAATCCATTACCGATAATTAATATATTCATAAAGCAATCCCCCTTCATCTCTTGGGTAGTGTCAAAACTACCTTCCTTTTTTATTGTAAAAGTTACGTTTTACCTTGAT
Source organism: uncultured Clostridia bacterium (assembly GCA_904397185.1). Classification (GTDB taxonomy): domain Bacteria; phylum Bacillota; class Clostridia; order Christensenellales; family UBA1242; genus Caccovivens. The sequence goes on along the minus strand of CAJFOL010000109.1, from coordinate 30 downwards.
TTTTCGGAGGTTTGCAAATAAAAAGAGCAT
>CAJFOL010000108.1 GCA_904397185.1 uncultured Clostridia bacterium | reverse complement strand
CTGATCAATCAGATAGTAGGCTCCCATTGTTTCTACATCTGTAGGTACAAAAGTTCCCCAGTAATCCGTTTCATAATCAACCGGCTCACCATACTCCATAGCATAGGGATCCCCCTCTTCGTCATAGAGGCGGGTACCGATAACCTGTCCGGTATCATCTGTAGCATAGGACATAACAGTCAGTTTATCTTTTCCCTCAAACTTCAGGATCGTCATTTCGGAATTCAGAGCTACAATATCCTCTTCCGGGTTAATTCCTTCTTCCGCACGAGCTTCGGAGCGTGCATCTGCAGCAGCAATCTGTTCCTTGATTTCTTCCTTATCTTCAGCCACTACCTGCAGTGCGCCGTAGATGCATTCGTACTGAGTTTCTACTCGTGTTTTAAAGTCGTCATATGAATACACTTCCAGCAGCAGGGCAAGCCTGTTACGAAGACCTGCATAATTAGTCGTATAGCGAGCGTAGTCTTCAAAAGTACGCCAGCCCTCATCCACAATACCACTGTAATAATATCCCCAGTTTCCATATGGAACTGCTACTTTCCCCTTGGATGCCAGATAGGATCCATCTCTCAGCGCACGGGAACAGAATACATCCCGGTTATAGGCAAGAAGCTCTGAATCTGTCCCTGCATTCAGGCCCCAGTTATAGGTGACCGCATGGCGCATGTAGGATCCGTCTGTGGCATGTGCATCGATAAAGAGAATAGGATTCCAGTCGTTCATCAACTGTACAATAGCCCTTGCACATGCGGACTCTAATTTTGTCATATCCCGATTGATATTAAGCCCATTCCCTTCCGAGCGGGTTCCGACAAGCTTAGGCGTAAACTGGGTCTCAATCCGATTTTTGTCCAGATCATCATTGCCATCCGGATTATTATTGGGCACAATAATGACCACCAGATCTTTCAAAAGATCATCGTGCTTTCCCTGTGCCACTTCGCGGGCAAAGATCATCATCGCCTCCTTGCCTTCCACTTCTCCGGAATGGATATTGCAATTGACATATACAACCCCTTTATCCTCCGGGACGTCTTCCGGACTTTCCGGTGCCTTGTCGCTGACAATCATGTAAGGGATTGGCGTATCAAATTCCGTTTTAAATGTTGTAGTGTCCAGAATAATACGGCCCTCACTGTTATCCGCGACTGTCTGGCAGAAATCAATAACTTCTTCCGATGAAGTGGTCTTTTCCCAGTTGCTCTCCTCAGCGGGTGTTTTTAATTCTTCAAGATCGACTTTAGCTGTATCTGCCTTTTCTGCATCTTCCTGTCCACTGCAGGCAACTGCCAAAATAAATACTGCCAGAATAGAAAGTATAAACCATATTTTCTTTCTTTTCATAATCTACCCTCCTTTACTCTGTGTTAAAAAATCCCATCAACACGATATGCCTCCTTTCCTGCTTTTCTTTCTTCTTATTCCTCCCGTTCCCTCCTAAAAAAACGGCACCCCTGATAGAATTCCTGTGTAAGATAACTCATCTGTTGAACCTGTTTTAATTCTTCAGCGACCATGACCGTCTCGTTCTGATTTGAAATCTCCGCAACAAACTCTCGGTTCTTGTCCAGAAAATCATAGAAGTTCGCATGAGCCTTCCTTATCTTCGGCCGGAATTCTTCCTGTATCACATAAAGGCAGAGCCCCATATCTACCTGAAGCTGTTCTTTGTCCTCTTCCAGTTTTTGGGTCTGCATCACCAAAAAATCTTCTTCCAGATTTGAAACTCTTCCCTGCTCCCACTCTTCCAGATCCGTAATACGGTTTATAAGCATCAGCAGAATATAATCCCGATATATATTTGTCTTACGCTCTTTTGCGGTAATACCGAAATAAATCTTTACAGGCTGTGTCCAACGCTGCTCCAGTGCATCAATATAGGAATAATAACAGTCTATCCACATTTTCTGCGCATCCTTCAAAGCACTTTTGGCCTCACCTGACAACTGATGATAGTAGGTACTGTATGCCAATATGAGCCTGGCCTCTAGTTCTGTTTTATACTGCAAAAACTGCTCCTCTGTCATATGAAAAGTCTCTGTCTCTTCACATGGAGCACTATAAAATGCCGCTTCGGCTGACCAATTCTGTGTAACATTCTGACCATCTGCGGCATAAGTAGCGTCCGATACGGCCATTAGTCCAAGAACCAGGCATAATATCCATATCAAGCCGTATCGTATCCTCCTATAAAAACACATATTTATCACATCCCTCAATAAGTATCCTTTGATTAGATTTTATCAAGCAAAATCTCTGTCGTCTAATAGAATATTGTTATTATATTCTCTCTATTCCGTCTTTTTCGCTTATATTTTTCAATAATTTCCTCTCGCATCAAAATTATCACACTTTTATTCATATATATGACCAATCGAGTAGGAGGCAGTGATTAGCCGCCGTCCTCTCACAGCACCGTGCGTACCGTTCGGTACACGGCGGTT
>CAJFOL010000107.1 GCA_904397185.1 uncultured Clostridia bacterium | reverse complement strand
TGAACACGCCAGAGAGAACAGGATAAAAAGGAAGAGGATTCTTGCACCCTCCTACATTGCGGTCTATATCCGGATTTATGATGCTTCTATTTCGCAGCGGTATGGGAGAAACGTGGTAAACCATCCGGAAAAACAGTTAGAGATTTATGAATTGATTAACTCAGATAATCCGGATTGTGAAATACTGGCCAAGCAGGTAAAAAAAATAAAGAGCCGGTACGTGGTGCTGAAGGATGAAGCGGATGACCAGCAGACGATGGAGACGATGGGATTTGAGAAAATCTATGACAGCGACGCCTTTGACGTATATTTTAATCTTGATTTCCAGAAAAACTGACTGGCTGAAAGGCGAATAAAATGAAAACGGAAAAAAGGGGAGGGCGTATCGGGAAAAAACTGTTCCAACTGCTTCCCCGGAAACAGAAAACAGGATTTGTTTTGATCCTGCTGATTTTGGCGGTGTCCGCCGTCTTAAGCCAGATTACCCCGCTGGCGATCGGATATCTGACCGACCATGTGCTGGCAGGCCCCGCAGAAGGGTTTCTCTCCGTGTTTCCCATACTGGGAGGGATCCTTCTGGTAAATGTGATAAATGAAGTCCTGAAAGTGGCGAGAAGGCTGATGGTGGAGGATGCGGCCACCCAGGCGGAAAAAAGGGCCAGGCAGAGGGCGGCGGACTCCCTTCTTCTGGCGCCCATGTCTTATTTTCGCAGCCATATGACCGGAAATATCCACGGAAGGCTGAACCGGAACCTGGAGGGAACGGTTAAGCTGATCAAACTGCTGTTTATGGATTTCGCGCCGGCGGTGAGCACGGGGCTGGCGGCGGTGGTCACGATTTTTCTTCAGCTTCCCGTTTCTGTGGCCTGTCTTGTGATCCTGGTGATCCCGGCAGGCACGGCGATTGTGTTCCGGCAGATCAGCACCCAGAAAGGAATCCGGGTGGAACTGATGGAGACAAAGGCGGATATGGACGGGGCCATGGTGGAACTGCTGGGAGGAATGGAGACGATTCGGACGCTGGACAGCGCCGGAGCGGAAGGAGAACGGATCGGAGCCCGGTCGGAGAAACTGCGCAAAAAGGAAATGCGCCACCACAGGGCCATGGCTTTTTACGACTGCCTGAAATTTATCAACGAGGCGGTTTTCAGCGTGCTGGTAATCGGGATATCCGTATTTCTTGCTTCCAGACAGATTATTACAGTGGGTACGGTGCTGACTGCCTACCTGTGTTTTACCCAGCTTACCGGGCCGCTGCGGGAACTTCACCGTATACTGGACGAATTTTCGGAGTGCGTGGTTCTGGCGGATGACTATTTCAGGCTGCTGGATCTGCCGGTGGATTTTTCCTACCGGGAGGGAGAAGGGCAGACGGATCATGCCGCGGGAGACGAGGACATCTTTCTGCGGCATGTAAATTTTGCCTATCCGGAGAAAACAGACCGGGAAGTCCTGACGGATATTAATCTGTATATTCCATCGGGGACATTTCTGGGAATTGCGGGGCCCAGCGGCTGCGGAAAATCTACCCTGATCAGAGTGCTTGACAAACTGGAACAGGCCGGGGGAGAGATCTGTATCGGAGGAAAACCGCTGTCTTCTTTTTCCAGAGAAGCGCTGGCAGATATGATTGCGCTGGTACCCCAGACTCCCTTTCTGATTGCGGATACAGTGGAACACAATATCTGCTATGGCATGAAACGTCCGGTTTCCCTGGAGGAAGTAAAGGAAGCTGCCAGGAAAGCCAATATGGCGGATGAGATAGAAAAACTGCCGGGGGCCTATGATTTCCGGCTGTCTGAGGGAGGAAAAAATCTTTCCGGCGGACAGCGGCAGAGAATCGCCCTGGCCAGAATCTTTCTGAGAAAGCCTCGAATTCTGATACTGGATGAGGCTACATCGGCGCTGGATAATACCTCTGAGAAACGGATTCAGGCGGAGATTGAAAAAATGAATGAGAGGGACAAAACCACGGTGATATCCATTGCCCACCGGCTGACCACGCTGCGAAACTGTCATGAACTGATTGTGATGGACCGGGGACGGATTGTGCAGAGGGGCACCTTTTCAGAACTGGAAAACCAGCCCGGCATATTTCGGGATATGGCCAGGGGGATTGTGCGGTAAAGAAATTTCAAAAGAAAACCGATAAAGCGGACAGACCATTTAAGACGGCTTGTCCGCTTTATTATTTTTGTTTTCCAGGATTCTGGCAATCAGAAGCATGGCGTACATGAGGCAGGGGATCACGACACTGCACACAAGGCAGGCCATAAACATATCTTTCGTGGCCTCGCTTCCGAAAATCCCAAGCAGAAAAGTGACCAGGTAAATGCCGAGGAGAAGGATAATCCCCACCCAGGCTACCGCGCGCTTGAAGGTTTTCATAATAAAAGTACTCCTTTATTGATTGGTGTTGTTCTTTCATT
>CAJFOL010000106.1 GCA_904397185.1 uncultured Clostridia bacterium | reverse complement strand
GGGATTCGAACCCGTGGCCTCCACAATGCGAATGTGGCGCGCTCCCAACTGCGCTAATGCCCCATAAGGAAATTATACCACTTCAGGTGAAGAAATCAAGATGAATTTATGGCAGGATCCTTCTGAGTTAAAGACCGTGATCAGTGTGTAAAATCCATTGCATTTTCTGAGAAAAAATAATATAATTTCTTTATATTTACTACAAAAGACAGACAAAACAGAGGTCTTAGAAGTCATAGAGGCGTAAAGGAGAAAGAGCGATGAAAAAAAGAGTAGTTGTTGCATTGGGACACAGAGCGCTGGGGATCACACTTCCGGAGCAGAAGGAGGCCGTGAAGAGGACGGCAGTATCTATTGCTGACCTTATTGAGGAGGGGTATCAGGTGGCCATCACCCACAGCAATGCCCCCCAGGTGGGAATGATCCACACGGCTATGAATGAATTCGGCAAAGTACATCAGGACTATACACCGGCTCCTATGTCTGTGTGTTCAGCCATGAGCCAGGGGTATATCGGATACGACCTGCAGAATGCGATCCGGGAGGCGCTCCTGAACAGGGGGATTTACCGCACGGTCAGCACCATACTGACACAGGTGACTGTGGATCCTTACGATGAAGCCTTCTACACACCCACCAAGGTTCTTGGGCGCTACATGACAGCCGAGGAGGCGAACGAGGAGCGCAGGAAGGGTAATTATGTAATCGAGGAGCCTGGGAAGGGCTTCCGCCGTGTCGTTTCAGCTCCCAATCCGGTGGGCATTGTGGAGATTGACGCTATCAAGGCGCTCATCAATGCGGACCAGGTGGTCATCGCCTGCGGCGGCGGCGGTATCCCTGTGATGGAGCAGGACCACCGGCTGAAGGGAGCCAGCGCTGTCATTGAGAAGGACCTGACGGCCGGAAAGATGGCGGAAGAGATCGATGCGGACGAGCTGATCATCCTGACGAGCGTGGAGAAGGTGCGCATCAATATGAACACGCCCCAGGAGTCCGAGCTGGGAGAAATTTCCCTTGCAGAGGCAAAGCGGTATATGGAAGAAGGCCACTTCGGCGTGTACAATATGCTGCCAAAGTTCAAGGCGTCTGTGGAGTTCATTGAGAAGAGAGAGGGAAGAAGCGCCCTGATCACCTCCTTTGACAAGCTGAAGGACGGACTCAGGGGAAAGACCGGTACCATTATCCGCTAGGCGCCCTGTGTCGGCAGGCCAGGGATGGCGGAAATGCAGAAGCTGTATACAAGAGAAAAGCCCCGGCCGTGGGAGACCACGGCCGGGGTTTTTTGAGGGGTGTGTGAAAAATATAACAGGTAACGTAATACTTTTGAAAAGTATTACGTCCGGAATGAACAAATGTAAAACTTGCTTGACATTTTTTGTAAAGCTGACTATACTAAAAATGTAAAGCAAACTATACGATTGTGAAAGGAATGTCAAGCCTATGAAGACCCGGATCCAGGAACTGCGCCGGAAATACAAGCTTTCGCAGGAGGAGCTTGCCCTGGCGGTGGGAGTCACCCGGCAGACGATCATTTCGCTGGAGAAGGAGAAGTACACGGCTTCCCTTGTGCTGGCCCACAGGATTGCCAGATATTTCGGTGTGACTATTGAGGATGTGTTTGATTTTTCAGAAGTGGATAAGGAGGAGATGTGAGATGAAGGACTACAGAGCAAAGCTAAAAAGGCAGATCATCTGGATGGCTGCAGGAATCATTTTTTCCTGCATGATCATCGTGATCTGCTGCGTCAGCGCCATGCGGCTGGGAGTGGATGAGCATGAGGCCAGCTTTATGAGAGGCTTTCAGAGCGGCCTGTTCTTTGCCTGGGCTGCCATCGCTGTCTGCGGGATCGTGGTAAATGTCCGGGCTCTGCGGGATGAGAAACGGCTGCGGGCGCTCTACATCAAGGAGCATGACGAGCGGCTGCAGACTATTCAGAGGGAGTCGGGCCGTGCGGCTTACGTCATCAGCCTGTTCGGCCTCCTGACAGCAGCCATTGCGGCCGGGTTTTTCAGCATGACCGTGTTTGCGGCACTGATCGGAGCTGTGTTTTTTGTCAGCCTGGCAGGTCTGGGGGCGAAGCTGTGGTTTCACAGGACGATGTGACACGGGCCGGGGCGGTTGGAACCCAAGATCGTGTAAAATTTCAAACAAAAGGTATTGACAAATTTCCGGGAGGAGATATATTATTGTACTAAAGTAATAGTACAGACGTCTGAGAGAACAAAAATAGAGCATCCCATGAGGGGAGAAAGGAAGCAGAGGCTATGATCGAGATCAGAGACCTGACCAAGGTGTACAGACTGAACAAAAAACAGATGGCTGAGTCCCACACGAAAAATCCGAAGAAGACGGCTGTG
>CAJFOL010000105.1 GCA_904397185.1 uncultured Clostridia bacterium | reverse complement strand
TACAAGTATAGCATGTATTTTTAAGGTCTGCCACACATTCTCTACATATTGACACTTCCAGATAAATTCTCTAAAATGTAGTTACTGCATACTTTTTCATAGTAACTACGGGAGGCTATACATGTATTGCGTAATCCAAGAAATCCCAACTAAAAAGCCGAATAAGGGAGGCTATTCCAAGGAATTAAAGGTTGAATATATGAAAATGACAATCATGAGCCAGGATGAAAGCCATTACTATTATACAACCAAAGGCAAGTTTGACCGGCCCATTAAAAAGGCATATAAAATCAGCATCCATCAGTCCTATAGAGAAGATGGACACGTCAAGAAGAAGCAGTTCTCCATCTGCACAGTAAATTATTATGATCTGGCAACCGACATTTTCGGCTTATATGACTGGGGCGATTCTAAAATACAGGCAGCCGCAGAGGCCCTAAACTGCGATCCGGATGTATTGTACGATTTAATTACGAAAAAAATAGAGCCGTTACAAAAAACCATACAGGCCGAATTTCGGGAGACCGAAGAATATAAGACGCATATCAAAATCGACCAGATTATAGCTGATTACAGGAAAAACAAAGAAAAATGGAATAAAAAATACGGTTTTACTGGTAACGATTATGATAAATGCTATGATGTATTTGGCACACTTCGCAACCCCGACCTTTTAAATCAATTCCAGAAACAGCGCCGCCAGTCAGAAGAATACTATCAGAAAAGCCGTAGTTATCAAGAAAATTTTTATAGTAACTACAATCAATATACGCAATCTTCAGCGGAACAATCCGACAAACAGGAGGCGTTAAAAGCCATCTACCGGGCAGCCGCTAAGGCATTGCATCCAGATGCGAATCCTGGAAAAGATACCACCCGGGCAATGGCTGTGCTGAATGACTTAAAAAATCAATGGGGCTTATAGTAAATTATACTTGTCGGTCAAGTGGTCGCAAAATAGGGCGATGAAAAATGCCGCCCTATAATATTGCTATCTTCTTATGGAGTACCCAGAGCGGGATTGCTGGTTATTTAATATGCGGTTTACCTTTCTTCCGTCAATATATGTATTCGTGTCTTTATCTGCAATAGTCTGAAGGAGTTCGTCTCGTGTGTCACCCATGGTACGAATCAACGGAATTAATTCATTGCGAATGACGTCTTTTATTCCATCGTCTACCGGAGCATTGAAGCCATAGTCTGACTGATATCTAGCGACATCGTTTCTGTAATAATAGTCCGTGGGATAGAGATTAGGAAAACCGGATGGCTGGGCGCTCGGAATATCCAAGTTTGCACTAATGGTAAAGCTAGAAAGGACATTCCTAACTGCAGATGATACGCCTTTTGAAATTCCACTTATTATCTGCTCATTATTCGCAACCGCCGTTTTTCCATTAGTGAATTTACCAACAATTTCAGAAGAATTTGCCAGGAATAGCCCGTTTTCTTCCGGAAATCCGCCTGTACTAAAGCGCCCCAGCTCTATTTCTTTCAGATGAGGAACATCAATGTCCAACCCGATTACATCACCAACTGAATCCGCTACACTTTGTATCCCATCCAAGACCTTGTTAATTCCGCGAATGATAAAATTGAAGCACCCTTCTGCAATATCGACCAGCCCATTAAATACTCCTTTGAAAACATCCTTCACGCTATTCCACGCACCTTTCCAATCGCCTTTAAAAACATTGTTAATAAAGTCTATCAACGCTTGGAAAGTAAGTTTTGCGTCCTCAATGATATTTTTGATGGTGTTAAACACTGTATCAAAGAGCGGGCCGAATGTATCACCCAAATAGGTTGCTATTGGAACAAATACATCATTCCATAGAAAATTGAATATGTTGATAACCCCTTGCACAATAGGAATAACAACTGTATTAAATATAGTTGCTAATAATTCAAATTTTGCAGCAAAAACAGCCCCAATAAATTCCGCAAGCGGAACTCCGACATTCTTCCATAAGTATGTCAAAACGTCTGATACCACCTCTACAACTGGAGATAAAACAGAATCAAGAAATTCCGCCAATGGGACCATTACGTTTTCCCACAGATTCTCAAAGGTTTCTGTTACAAGTGGAACTACCGTTTCCCCTATATAGGTAAGCGCAGGATTAATCATATCTTCCCATATACTAGTGAATACTTCGCTCAGGAAATCACCGAATGGAGTTAAGATATCTATTAATTTTTGAAACGCCGCCTGAACATCTGGGATTACCATACCAGAAATAAATTCGAATGCTGGAGCCAATAATTCTTGAATATTCGTTCCAAGCTTTTCTACATTTATCTTCAGACTGTCCAGTAATCCAACTAAATTATTTATGCTCTGATTACCTTCAATCCAGTCAGAGAACTTCTGCAACTGCTCCGTTACCAAACCAAGGGCTTCAATTATTGTCTCGCCTGCCCATTGACCTACTGGTAGTAAAAAATTGTCCCACAACCATTGCCCAAGTGGTTGAAATGTGGTAAGCAAACTATTAAGTGCTGATATACCGGAAGCAAGCATATCCAAAAATGCGGGAACGGCTTCTTGCAACGTCCATCCGGCTATTGGCAAAAGCACATTTGTCCAAAACCATTCAAGTCCTTCTCCTATTGT
>CAJFOL010000104.1 GCA_904397185.1 uncultured Clostridia bacterium | reverse complement strand
GCAAGCCCGGGCATCATCAGATCCAGCAGCACCAGATCCGGCCTGTTTTTTTCAAAGAGAAGAAGGGCCTCTGTTCCCGAGTAAGCCCGCACCACCTGGTAGCCCTCACTCACAAGCGCCCTCTTCAGCATATCGCCTATATATTCATCGTCGTCAATCACTGCGATCAGACTCATCTCTTACGTCTCCTTTTCCGCAGATATTCCGGCCGGCGTCCGCACTTCGATCAGATTGCCGTCGGGATCATAGAACCGGAGCATTTTCTGTCCTCCCGGCATCTCCCGCAGCCGGTCTGTGTACCGGATCACCTCTTCGTATGCCTGCAGCTTTCCTGCAAAGCCCTCCAGGTCCGTCTCCTCAAAATAAAGCTCCGAGGCACTGCTGTAAGACGCCGCCTTCTCTCCCAGGCTGTCCTCCCACACCTTTCGGTCCTGGAGCACGAGCCCTTCCGTCAGCATCACATTCGCATCCCCGTCCAGTATCACATCCAGACCAAACAGGTCTTTATAAAACGTTTTAGCCCGCTTCGTGTCCTGCACTGTGATGAGTACATTTTTCAACCGCATATACAGCCTCCTTTTCGTCTTCTCATAGAAAGAGTATACTCCATGCGGTCCGCCGGGACAACCGTTTCCCTCTCTTTCCATTCAACCCGCCAACTGCTCACAGGTCCTCCATCCGCCTCACCAGCCTGCGGTTCAGGGCAAAGGCCCCCGCCACCAGACACACGCCCAGCACGACGCTCCAGACAGGCATCCGCGTGTCAAAGCGGACCCGCAGGATAAGGGAGATGGACAGGTACACGCCTCCCAGCACCTGGAGAAATTCCAGTATCTTCCTCTGGTATTCCTGAAGCTTCACTTTTCTCTTGTATTTTATGAACTTGCCCGCCCCGGAGATCCGTTCCAGGTCCTCCATATCGTCATCGGATATGAGCGCGTCCAGGCTCACCCCGAACTCCGTGGCAATCTTCTTCGCCGTGATCAGGTCCGGGCATCTGGAGCCGTTCTCCCAGCGGCACACAGTCTGCCTGGACACGTACAGCTTATCCGCCATCTGCTGCTGTGTCATCCCTCTCTCCTCCCGGAGCCTTCTGATATTATCTCCTAACGCCATCATCCGTCCTCTCCTCCTTGCCTCTCCGGCTGTTTCTTTCTGCCTCCACTATACAGCATCGGCAGCCCTGTGGACAGCACCGCTCTGGTTTTTCCGTGTTTCCATTCCGGTAACAGGAAAGGACCGACCGCCGGCAGATGCACAAAGTGAAAAACTCCCCGGCATAAACCGGGGAGTCATATTTACATTTCTGATTACTCTTCAATCTGAGGACCAGCTGCAACAAGAGCCTTTCCAAGCTCGTTGCTCTCGTATTTCTTGAAGTTCTTGATAAATCTCTGCGCCAGGTCCTTTGCCTTTGCATCCCACTCGGAAGCGTCAGCGTATGTGTCGCGGGGATCCAGGATGGCAGGGTCTACTCCCGGAAGCTCTGTGGGAACTTCAAAGTTGAAGTACGGGATCTGCTTTGTGGGCGCTGTCAGGATAGAGCCGTCCAGGATCGCATCGATGATGCCGCGTGTATCTTTGATGGAGATACGTTTGCCTGTTCCGTTCCATCCTGTATTTACCAGGTAAGCCTTTGCTCCGCTGGCTTTCATCCTCTTAACAAGCTCCTCTGCGTATTTTGTCGGATGCAGCTCAAGGAATGCCTGTCCGAAGCATGCGGAGAAGGTCGGTGTAGGCTCTGTGATGCCGCGCTCTGTTCCTGCAAGTTTTGCTGTGAAACCGGACAGGAAGTAGTACTCTGTCTGCTCAGCTGTCAGGACAGATACCGGAGGAAGTACTCCGAAAGCGTCAGCGGACAGGAAGATCACGTTCTTTGCTGCCGGAGCTGCGGAAACCGGGCGAACGATCTTCTCAATGTGATCGATCGGGTAGGACACACGTGTGTTCTCTGTCACGCTCTTGTCTGTAAAGTCAATGTGTCCCTCTGCATCCAGTGTCACGTTCTCAAGAAGAGCGTTTCTCTTGATGGCATTGTAGATATCCGGCTCGGAGTCTTTGTCCAGGTCGATAACTTTTGCGTAGCATCCGCCCTCGAAGTTGAACACGCCGTTGTCATCCCAGCCGTGCTCGTCGTCACCGATGAGAAGTCTCTTGGGATCTGTGGACAGTGTTGTCTTACCTGTTCCGGAAAGTCCGAAGAAGATAGCTGTGTTCTCGCCGTTCATATCTGTGTTTGCAGAGCAGTGCATGGAAGCG
>CAJFOL010000103.1 GCA_904397185.1 uncultured Clostridia bacterium | reverse complement strand
GGAGTTACGGTTTAAACTTTTAACTTGCTTTAACGGACACTGATCCAAACTAAGTTTGGCGGACACACCGCCAAGCCCCTGGGCTTGTTACTTTGATATCCCTAAGAAAGATCTTTTGCAAACTTAAGTCGAGAGTTTGCAAAAAGGTAACAAAAGTCGATTGCGGGATAAATATACTACTATGTATTAAATAACAAAAATTGCACATACTAAGTTTAAACAAGTTGTGATAGGAATAGTATCACATGACTTACATAGATTTTGCTTAGGACAATTGAAAGAGTATTGTCAAAAAAATATTTACATAAAAGGAGAAAAATTATGAGTTTAAAAATGAAACTTACTGCCTCAATCTCAGCATTTTTCTTAGTAGTTGGACTAATGCTGATTGGAATTATGGCAGTAAATCAAGCGACAGTCAACATGGGTGGGTCTATCAGTTTTACAGCCACTGATGTATATGCTCGTGTGACAGGAAGTATAGCAAATGATACTTCAAGCCCAAGCAACTTAGACGTTACATATTCGGCAGAGGAGACAACAGGTGACCCGACAGTATGGAATGACTTGAGTCTTGCCTTTGACTCACAAGCCACACCAATAGAGGTGACAATCACAGTTGAGAACCTAAGCCCACAAAACACACTTAGAGTGAACCTCAACGATACATTGTCAAGTACTATCGGGAATCTTGAAAAGGTTGTAAAAAATGATGGTGGAGATTATACAAATCAAACTGATATCACACTTCAACCAAACGGACAGGAAAATGATAGTACAACCTTTACAATCACCATGTCAGTGACAAACAAAAACAATTCAGTGACCGCAGACTTTGACTATGAGTTGAATCTTTTCGATCAATATTATGTTGAGCCTCAAATATATGATTACTTTACCTTTAGAGAAAATGGAGATGGCACAGTTGAACTAACTGCCTTTGATAAAGAAAAAGCACTATCAACTAATATAGTTATACCTTCAACTGTATCATTAGTAGATGGTGTTTGGATGGATGGTGATGAATTTGATGTAACAAATATAGGAGATAATGCATTCTCAGGTTGCAGTGGACTTACAAGTATCACCTTACCATCAAGTTTGACAAGTATAGGAGAGGGTGCATTCAGGAATTGCAGAGGACTTACAAGTATCACCTTACCATCAAGTTTAACAAGTATAGGAGAATATGCATTCGGTGGTTGCAGTGGACTTACAGAAGTAGACTTAAGTAAATGTACAAGTTTGACAAGTATAGAAAATGGTACATTCAGGAATTGCGGTGGACTTACAAGTATCACCTTACCATCAAGTTTGACAAGTATAGGATAGGGTGCATTCGAAAGTTGCAGAGGAATTACAAGTATCACCTTACCATCAAGTTTGACAAGTATAGGAGAGGGTGCATTCGAAAGTTGCAGAGGAATTACAAATATTCGCATTGAAGCCACAACCCCACCAACACTTGGTAGCAGTGCAATCCCATCATATGAGATTACAATTGAAGTGCCAAATGCAAGTGTGGATGTTTATAAGTCGGCAAGTGGTTGGTCGAGTTATGCTAGCAAAATTGTTGGGTATAAAAATTAAAAATTGATATAGAATAAAAAGCGACATTTTGAAGTACACCACAAAATGTCACTTTTTTATTAATTTGTTTTTTAATTTTATCTTATTATCTGTTTGTATTAAAAATATTTTCTAAAAATTTATTATATTTTGTTTTTGATTTGACATGTTAAAATTATTTTTTTTTAAAGTATTTTTTATATCAAATCTATTTCTCTTCTTGTGTCCATTTTTTGACTAGGACTGAAAGAACTGCTATGTCGGACGGAGAGACACCTGAAATTCGTGAGGCTTGACCTATGCTAAGTGGCTTTATTGCCTCAAGTTTTTCTACTGCCTCAAGTCTAAGTCCGTGATATTTTTTATAGTCAAAATCTGTAGGAATAAGTGTGTTTTCGTTCTTTTTAAACTTTTCAATTTCTTCGAGTTGTTGTTTTAAGTAACCTTCGTATTTAACGGTTATATTTAGTTCATTGACTATTTCATAAGAAAAGCCGTCAAAT
>CAJFOL010000102.1 GCA_904397185.1 uncultured Clostridia bacterium | reverse complement strand
TTTATCGGTCAGTCGGCAATGAAGATTGACGGCGAGACGTATATTCTTATTGGAAACGAAAAGCAGCTGAGGGCGATTGGTGATGATGTGGCAGTTGTCCCGATGTATTTTAAAAGGGAATGGGTTTGGGGTACCAACTATAAGTTAAAACCATATTATCCGGGGGATGCGGACTTAAATATAACGACTCTTTCTGATGCAGGGATTGAGAAAGATGATATTAAATTCGATAGTACTGATCTCTATAATATTACAGGAATAGAAGGGGATAGTTTTGAAAAGCATACGGATCTTCTGAATGATAGTAATATTGGAGGTAGTACAACCCATGTTACTTCAACGAAGTATGTTATTTCTATAGATGAGGAAGGAAACAAGCAACTTACAGCTGATTCGGAGGACAATGAGGCGTATATCAAGTTATATAAGGACCTCAAATATACAACTGAGGCAAATTATATTATCTTCCGAGATATAGATTTGAATAATGAGCCATGGGAACCTCTTATGTTCCATGGAAATATGATCGGTGCTAAAGCAGATGCTCAGCATACAATCGAGAGCCTCGTTGCACAGTCAGATGAGGAAATGGTGGAGGTATCCAATATTCCTGTTATTTCGAATATTAATGTAGAAACGTCAGGTACTTTGAATCGAGAAGAGACGCAAGGAGTTGGTTTTTTTGCATCGGTGAGTACAGAAGCGTTGGATACGTCTATAGAAGATAAATTTGGCGATAAAAGTGTTCCCATCTATGTTAAAAATATTCAATTAGATAAGGTGAAAATTGTTAATGGATATAGCGGATTTTATGAACCGCCCGGAGGATTAATTGGATTACTGGAAGAAGTTTTGAAAAAAATTCCTGGATTGGGAGAAGCGTTGAGTACAGACGATTTTGATGTTACAGCAGCATCAACCGGAGCGTTTGCCGGTCGTGTGTTTGGAGAGGTGAAGATTTCAAACTGTTCAGTTACAAATCTTCAGCATATAGAGAGCCAGTCTAATGCAACAGGTGGATTTGTAGGAAGTGCAAAAGGGAAAACCTTATATGCCGGATTATTGAAAGCTTTAAGTGGGGTTGTCTGGATACTGGAGACTATATTAAATATTATTCCATTGCTTGATGTGGGAACACTTCTCGAAATTTTATTAAATGGCGGCTTGTTAGATCTGAGTGAACTGGAGCCAGTTGGATTTGTGGCACCGTCTTTTAATCACTGTTCTGTAACTTATGATAAGACGGTTAGCGATAATACGCAATTAATAGTAAATAAAGATAATAAAGATTATTATGGCGGTTTTATCGGTTATCAGGCTGGAGCGCAGATGAAAAACTGTACTGTTGATGCACCG
The DNA here is from genome assembly GCA_904397185.1 of uncultured Clostridia bacterium. Classification (GTDB taxonomy): domain Bacteria; phylum Bacillota; class Clostridia; order Christensenellales; family UBA1242; genus Caccovivens. Next base: position 5,708 of record CAJFOL010000102.1, on the reverse strand, counting down.
AACGGGTTAGAGATTAACGCGGAAAATCATGCAGGCGGTTTTGCAGGCATGGCTACAGATGTACAGATTTTAGGACTGTTGACGAGTATAGGTGTAGACATTGATTTTAGTACCATGGTTAACAACAGTTTTATTTTAGGGTCGTCTGTTAATGGCGATATTCAGGTCAATGCATCAAATTACAGTGGTGGAATGGTTGGTTCATTGTGTAATAGTTATCTGGTGGACAGCGGTGTCAATGGTAATACTGTAGTTAATGCTACTCAAAGTTATGCTGGTGGTTTGGTCGGATATTCAACTCTTGGTGAAGCATTTTCGTTGGCCAGTCAGACAGATAATGAAGGTAAAAGTGATTTGCTGGATCTTTTATCGGAATTATTGGGCTTAATATTAAATGGGAATGCGGACGCTGATTTGCTTTCTCTTGCTGGTATTTATCCAGCGGTTATTGCAGGCTGTTATTTAACAGGAGATACAACGGTTACTGCGACAGAGAATTACGCGGGAGGTATTACTGGAAGAGGGGACGGTGTACAGATTATCAGTTCCGCAGAACTTTCTGCTTCGGAATCAGTCCAACAGGAAGAAGAAACAGGTGCTGATGATAAAAAAGCCCAATTTGCAACTGTGTCGCGAGTGTGGAATGAAGCGCAGGAAGTTTTGAACTATGTTCCTTTAAACCAGGAGAATTCCATCAGTAATCTCGTCGAAGTCAGTGCGAAGAATAATGCCGGCGGGGCAATTGGTCAGGCAAATGCCGTTAACATGAGCGGTATACTTAATAATACGCTGGCTCCTTATATGAAGCCTTTCATGCTGCAGGATACGCAGATTACAGGTACAGATATTCAGATCTCATCCGAGGAGAACTATGCCGGCGGGGCGATAGGTGCAGGTTTTGGTGGAGATATCTCTAATGTTGTGATCACAGGTATGGGAAGTGTATCTGCGAAGAACTGTGCAGGAGGGTTTGCAGGCGCACTTGGAACAGCAGATGTTCTGGATGTTGGCGGTTTGAACGTTCTGGGGCTGGGACTGATCAACATTAGCAGTCTGATTACACTGGGCAGCACGCTTCGCGTGACAATTCAGAATAGCTCAGTAACTGGAAAAGATGGCGGATATGCGGTATCAGCAACCGGCTCATCAGAGAATAATGTTGATGAATTCTATGCGGGCGGATTTATCGGAAGTGCTATGGCCGTAAAGGCGGAGAATTGCACAGCTGATAAAGTGAGTACAGTGACTGCGGATACGAAGAATGGCTATGCGGGCGGATTTGCGGGTATGACGCAGACAGAGGGACTGGCAGATACTTTTGGTACAGATGGAGAAAGTACAGAAATTATTTCATTGGTAAATATTTCGCAGCTTCTTGATGTTGCGCCCTATCTGATGTGTGAGTTTGACAAACCTCAGGTTAAATTTAATGGAACAGCTAAAGTGACGGCTGATGTTGCCGGAGGCTTTGCAGGTGAACTTCAGAGTACGTTGATTAATAAACCGAATGAAAATGAGGCAGAGCCGGAAGCTGCGGATGCTGTAACCGGAATCAAAGAGGTTGCTGGGAGTACATATGCCGGAGGTTTTGCCGGACGTATCATGCCGGGAGCGTTCGTTTCAGCTGGAAAAGGTCTTGGTGTGCTGGGCGGCAGCTTGAACATAAGTATTGATGATCTTTTGAGTCTGATTAATGCGTATTATTCAGAGATTTATGCAGCCGGAGTAGTCGGCGATGAAGCAGGATTTTTCGTAAGCGCCCAAGAGGTACAGGAGAATGATTCAAACGCCGGATCAGCCGGGGGATATCTGGGATATGGTAATGCGTTAACGATTAAGAAGAGCAGTGTGAGGAATCTTGCCACAGGGGAAGTGGCTGTGCCTGACAACCTTCAGGCTGTAGACGGAAGCAAGTATTTTGAAGACCAAAATCAATATGCAGTGACCGGAGCCAGATATGCTGGAGGCTATGCCGGTAAGGTTGATATTGGAAGTACTGCTGCGGTTAATGGCAAGTTGACATTAACAGGAGTTTTAGGCGTTGGTGACGTTGCAACTGCGTTACAGGTAATGGCATCAGAAATCTCAGATTCAGATGTTTCCGGCGTTGGCAGCGGATTCTCTGTTCTGGCAGGAGATGCACAGCATAAAAATGATGGTATTGCCGGAGGATATATAGGAAGCCTGGAAGGAAGCCGAATTAACAACAGTGATGTAAATGGCTTTGAATATGTAATTGGTGAAGTTTCAGCCGGCGGCTATGCAGGGCGGATGCTCCCAGGTGATGTGCTTTCGTTGCTCAGTGATACGTCATTGCTGAACAAAGTTGTTGACGTGTCAGGTGCCTTGGCATCCTTAATGTCATATTATATTCCGATTATCAATGACAGCAGCACTAACGCGGTTCCGTGCGGTGGTATTGTCAGAGCGGAATGTGCGGCGGACGGAAGTATGCTCAGGGGTACAGCCGGCGGATACGTAGGATACAGCGAAGGCGGCCGGATTGCCGGCAACAGTGAAGAGTGTGCGGCAAATCGGATTCGTTCGGTATATGGTTTCGAACATGCCGGCGGTTATACGGGATATATGAAGGCTGCTGACACACTCGGTACAGGAAGCGTTTCCCTGCTGAATGATCTGATTAGTTTGGACAATCTGCTTGGTGCTCTTGATATTGTGTATCCGATCCAGACGAACACAGCAGTGTATGGACCGCTTCAGAATGTTGATATTGAAACATGGAATAAATGGGTTGAGGCGATTGGTTCCGACTCCGATTACAAAGAAGAACTGATGGGATCATCGGGAGACTCATTGGATAAAATCGATACCGAAGAGGAAATGGAGGATTTTGTATCGCGATATTCCTATGGCTATGATATTACGGCCGGAAGAAGTGAATATTCGGCTGAGGCTTATGCATCAGCAGGTGGAACAGCAGGCGGATACGCGGGTATGATGCAGAGCGGAAAGATCGTTGATGGTCATACATATCAGGTCGGGGAAGTAATCGCTATGTCGGCAGCTGGTGGATTTGTCGGGGATATGAGAGCCGGGGGTCTGGCAGAAGTCGGAAGCTTGACTCTGTTTGGAAGTAATATTTCACTGGGAAATCTTCTGCAGGCTGTTCAAATCCTGATTCCGAATATAAAAGGCTCCAGTGCACAGGGATTTACATCTGGAATGGTAATTGAAGCGACTGGAAGAGATACAGATCATAATTGCGGAGATGCCGGCGGCTTTGCCGGACGTATCAGTGGTGGTCATATTAATACCGGAGATGATGAAAACACTGGAGAGACTAAAAAGCAAAATGCGGAAAAGAGCACGTGTACGGTTACCAGACTTCGTGGAGTAAAGGGAATGAATCATGTTGGCGGCTTTGCAGGTGTTATTGAAAGTGGTGCTGCCGCTGCTTTGGATACAAAAGTCGGGGAAGGGGAGGAAAATCCGATTCAGGATCTTCTTGATGCGATTTGGAATGTAAGCGGTGGTAATCTGGCAAGTGTGCTGGATGTTGTAGTCCCGAATATTGAATATGCTTCTGTAACAGGTATGGATACAACGGGATTCAGTGTTTATGGCGATGCGGATTACGCTGGTGGTTTTGCGGGTATGCTGAACGGTGCAGTAATTGGACGCAACGATCAGACAGATGGAATTCAGGTCAACAATCTAAAGAGGGTTGTAGGCGGGAAATATGCCGGTGGTATGTTTGGCTTGGCAGATGTGAGCAGTGCAGCGTCTGTGACAGAAGGTGGTTCAAGTATTCTGGATTTGATCCAGACACAGGAAGTAGGACTTCTTGAAAACTTCCGTTCCTACATTTATGAGGCTTCCGTAAATGGTGTTGAAAGTGGGTTTAGTGTGGAAGCTACAGAGGAAGCACAGGTCGGAAGCGGAACGACTGAGTCAACAGCCTTTGAAGGAAATGCTGGTGGTTTTGGCGGCACAATGCAGAATGGTGTTGTAGAAAATTCTGAGGTAACCAATCTTGCCAGCGTTCGTGCAAAGAGCTACACGGGCGGTTTTATTGGACATATGGATAAGAGTGGTACTGTTGATGCAGATCAGGTAGGAATCGGACAGCTGATTAATTTGTCTGCTGGCGTATTGGATGTGTTTGGAACACATGTGTTCTCGTCATCGGTCAGTGGTATCCCGACAGGATTTACGGTGCGCAGTACAGGCGGAACTCTCAGCAAGGGTGAGTACGTGCAGGCAGTAGCAGGTGGATTTGCAGGATTTGCTAACAGTGCAACAATTATGAATAAAGAAGATGGTGATGCGGGATGCTCTGTTACAAATCTGAAACAGGTTAGCAGTGATGAGATTGCTGGTGGATTCGTCGGCAAGACCGAGATGGCATATCTGGTTAATGCGGAAAGCGATTCGGTACTCATAGAAGCATTATTGAGAATTGTTCAGGGATTGTTGGATGTTCTTTATACAGGGGATCTTCAGAATATTGATCTGGCTGATATCAATCTTGGTATTATTGAGGTGAAACTGTTGAGTGATGGTGACGTTGCATATGTTAATTTGCTCGGTCTGCAGATTAGTGTTTCACTTGGGGAGCCGGATGATACAGGTAATAAGACTGTACATGTAACTATTGGAGATTCAGAGATAACACTTCATTGCAGTGAAGATGGGAAACTGTTAGATGGAAATACAATAGAAATACATCTGATTAAGGCAAATAGAACCAGAATCATAAATGGTATGGTAACCGGCGTTGATACAGGATATGATGTGTTTGGCGGTGGAGCTGATAATGATCAGGACGGCAAAGGCGCCAATGGATTTGCCGGCGGTTTTGTTGGATACAATAACGAAGGACTTCTGGAACACAATAAGATGGTTCAGGCAGATACAGTACGCGCAGCGGATAATCAGGTTGGAGCATTTTCCGGGTCGAGTAATTTGAAGACAGTTTATGACTGGAACTCACTTTCTGAAATTGAGGGAACTGATAATACTTATAATGTATATCGGAAGTGGGATGATATTGGTCTTACGAAAGTATTAAGTAAAAACGGCACAGAACTCAGTTCTATTGTTGGTAGTACAGAAGCAGGACAGGAAATTGGAGGAATTGCTTACTATGTATATCCTGTTCAGCACATGAAAGATTCATCTATGTACAAACATGGTGATGTATGGGAAGAGGCATATCAGGTAACAGCGAACGAAAAAGTCAAATTCCCGATTGACGTATATGTGTCTTCGGCACAGGCTGATTTGATGCTTGGCACGCCTACAACAGAAAATGAGTATGATCCGGAAGGAAGCGGGGGAGATATCCAGGATCCGTGTGACATATACGGAGAGCATACGATTCAGAAAATCTGGAAAGATGATAACAATCCGGATCGCCCGGAGTCTGTAGAAATTACGCTTAATCAGGATGGTAAACAAGTTGAGGCTGTTAAGGGTGAGCAGAATCCTCTTGTCATGACAGATGAAATGGCAAGCGGTGATGATAGTATATGGAGTACGACTATCCATGCCCCGACATACAAGGAGGATGGTAACAAATACGAATATTCTGTTATGGAAAAACCGGTTGACGGTTATGCTACAATTTATAATAATCTGGATTATTACACGCATCAGATTATCAACTACCTTCCGACTGAACTGATCCGGGAAGATACGGTTGTTATTGACTACGGCCTGTCAGTGGACATCGATGTGCTGACGAA
>CAJFOL010000101.1 GCA_904397185.1 uncultured Clostridia bacterium | reverse complement strand
AGACGACCCTTTTGACGATTTGTTTGGAGAAGAAGGTTTTTATATCTTCTAAATCTAACCATCGTCCTATTGTCATGTCCATTCCCTTGTTGATCTAACATATGTTCGATCAGCAGGGCTTCTTTTCCCCCTTATCCAAAAATCGGAATTTCCTATAAAGCAAAAAGACAGAACCCGCAAAAGCCTTGTAAAATAAGGCTTTACGGGCTCTGACGCCACAGGACAAAACCACCCGCCACACGACAAGAGGTAAGTGCTAATTTCTGATTTTTTCAACCCTTTTGAGACCGTTTTTTTGCAAACCATTTTTTTAGAAAAGTTCAAATCCTTCTACGCTCACTTCAACACCATACTTTTTTGCAAGCCTCAAAACCCCCTCGGCATATAACCGCTTTGCTTCATTCTGTTTGCCCTGCATCAATAGTAAGTATCCAGGTTCAATATATTTTTCATAAAGGTAATGATAAATCTCTGCTGCGTCCGGTTCCCTGGATATACATTTTACGATTTCTGGAGCAATACGGTAATATTCCTTTATCAACGCCTGTCCCTCAGGTGTCTTTTTCAATACTGTGTCTCTGAAACGCCGAAACGCTGTGAGTTCCTCGCAGTTATCTGATTTTCCTTCCGAACCACACACAGCAGTAGTAATAAAGCAGTCATCACTTGAACTGCTGCTGACAGTATGGCTTGAATAAGTTGCAGTCTTCTTATATTCTGTTTTTTTCTGTTCTGCAAGTTTTTTTACTCGTTTCTCTTTTTCTTTCTCTATGTTCTGTAATTTTTGCTTTGCATTTTTTCTTATGGTACTGTTTCCGTTGGAAGCAGCATAGCCTAACAGTTCCTGTGCCTTTGCAGGGTTCTTTGCTGTGGATCCCGTCCCACTATAGTACATACTGCCGAGCAAATAAGCCGCCTCCGGCATTTTATGCTTTTTCTGAAGCCACTTTTTGGCGTTAACATAATCTTTGCATCTATAATACAATATTCCTATCTTGTCAGACAAATTCTCTTCCGCAATATTATGATTATCCATATACTTATACAATTCCAAAGCTGCATAAACGGTCTCTTTATCATCCGAGCCCCTTTGTTCAAAAAGATAACCCGCGTAAAACCTTATCGCAGGTATATCGCCAAGCGCAGCAGCGATCCGCAGATACGTTATTCCCTGTCTGTAAAACCTCTTTTGATTCAGAATGCAATACATACCATAATATCTTGCAGCACGCGGAATAAGGCTGTCCGCAAGTTTTTTTGCCTTACGTGTCTTGAAATCAGCAGAAAGATTAATTTTGTCTTCTGCTTTTCCAAAATAGTGATCTGTGAGCCATTCTCCTGCTTTTCTGCTTCCGCCTTCAAACGCCTCTTCATATGCACTGACAGTTTTTGCCGTATTTCCACTTGTATATTCTGTATAATATGCCAGATAATAGAGTTCATCTGCTGTATTCGCCGGAATCTGTGAAGCTATACAGCCAGCTGTTTTGTCAGAAATCTTTAATTCCTCTGCGAAACAAATCACAGCCCGCATATAACGAATGTCTTTTCCTGTATAGCACATAAGATCATTCAACATATTTTCCGGAACCTGCTGCCCCCTTGCTTTCAGAAGCCAGAGATTGTCCAGAGCTGCATATTTGAATCCTCTCTCAGTCAACGACCGGACGATACGCATGGCTATATCCTCATTCGATTGATCGCTGTTCGAATTCTCAAATGATCCAATTACGAAAAGAACTTCCTCCTCAGAATACATTTCCTGCTGAGATGCTGCGGACTTTCCACTTTTCAGCATTTCCCGCACCTCAGAAGGATATTGAAGCAGAAGCGTATTTTCAAAATCCTGCAGCAGCGTTTCCGTCTCCTTCAGAACATCGGTAAGTCGTTCGATATTCTTCAGCTCCCTGTTTTTCTGCGCAGATTTAACGGATCTGATTTCGTCGAGTGTATTCTGAAGATTTTCTACAAAGACTGCGCTGCGCTGAAGATTTTCTATATTTGCAGCATGCCTCTTCACTTCAGATTTTTCATAAGCCAAAAGCTTTAACAAAGCTGCAAAGATCCTGTTTCCAACAGTAAAATTATATTGAATCCCATTCTGCTTTTCCATAAGCGACGCACATTCTTTTATACTCTTTACCGAAATATCAACTCCTGGTATTCTGCTGCGGAGTTCTTCCGCAAATTTTACAGCAGAGCCGTCCTCTTCTCTCACCGCAATAATTATCGGAACTTCCTGATCTGTTACACTTCTCGGCACATACCGGTCTGGATATTCCGAGTCCCAAAGTATGAAAAATATGCTGCAAAGCCCTGCCAAACGTATATACTCTTCTTCTTTCTCCTGCGCATACCAGGGAAAACGAATCAAATTATATCCTTCAGACATATCCGGAAGGGAAAATGTAATCCCTGCAGCCAGATCATCCATCCGCAGTTTCTGCTTATAAAGCTCCAACATCAATGAATATTCATCCATATCAAGCGGAATAAGGCTCCCGCTCTTTCCAACTGCTGCTGTTTGAACACGTTCCCCCTTGTATACAGCACATGGAAGCGACCGCTGAAGACAAAGCTCATACGGTATATATGAATTAAGAAGTTGGTGAAGAAAAGATGCTTCCGCCGAGGCTGCTTTTCCCCCAAGCACGCCAACTGCAGGTTTTCCATACAGATACGGCTCGCGCAGAAACAGCTGCGCGTCATCCAGAGCGTTGTCGATTTTTGCCTTAAGGACGCTTTTTTTCGGATATGTGCTGTCCTCGATCACTGCTGCCGCCTCAGTATTCAAAAACTGCGACAGCTTCTCCCAGCTTCTCCCCGACTCTGTCCTGTCTTCCTTTTTTACGGAAGACAAACGTGATATCAGTTTTAAATATTCTTCACTATTATCCTGCATTTTATTATTCTCCCCTCAGTCACAAACGCTCTATCATATGCCGCAGCCTGCCTGCTGTCTTATTAAACTTTTCCCGGTCATGTTTTATATTGGAAGATTCAAGGCTGATCTCACCATACATTTCCACCAGGGACTGCATTTCAAAAATATTTGAGGATTTACAAATTGCCTTTGACAGACTATTCCCAACAGAATCCAGCTGCTTTATGCGTCCGGAAAAAGACTTATTGATCCGTGAAAGAATCCCCTCCGCTTCTGCGGCAACGTCCTCGGACCTCAGCCCGGTTTTTCGGGAATACTCAAAGAATTCATGTATTTTTTCAATACCTTCATATGCCTCCGGATCCATGGAGGAATAAGGGACCACATCAAAAAGAGGGATCCCCGCATGCTCTGCTGATTCCCGGACGCTTTTGACAACAACCGCATATTCTTCTTCCGTTTTAAGATCACATTTATTGACTACGATCAGTATCTTTGAATTCATGTTGAGCTGACGGATAAAATCTATATCACTCTGTGTAATCGTTCCGTTCTGCACATCGAGCAGCCAGATCAACGAGTCTATAGAGCGAAGCTGGGTATACGCCTTCCTTAAATCAGAAAACTCATCTTCAGTCCCCCCGTCCGGCTTATTGTAGCCCGGGGTATCCAGAAGTGCCACTTCAGGCATAAAACCTTCTACCCTTACTGATAGATATAAAATATAACGGGCAAGCCCAAGTCCGTACTCCTTCTGAAATCCGTGTGAAATTGCTTTTACAGCCTCCCCGTCCAGAGGAAGATGAGTTCCTTTTAATGTATAGGCAAACACCTCATCCTTCTTCCCTGATATGATATATGTAGGAACTGATGTGGTCGGAGCCTGATCAACCGGGAGCTCATCTTTCCCAAGAAGGGAGTTTATAAACAATGATTTACCCGCGCTGAATTTCCCTCCCAGTCCGATCACAGTACGCTCTTTTAAAAGCCTGTACTTTCCTTCCATGAGTCTGTCGCTGAGCGCAGTTAAACGTGCGTATACCTCAAGCTCATCATCCAGCCTCAGACTTCCGGTTGAAAGCAGGATCTCCTCATCCATAATACGGTCTATTCTGTCATATCCACTGTATTTATCTGGCTCCGCTGAAATGATGCGTGCCACAAGTTCAAGTCCTTTTTCCCGGTTATCCAAGTATCTGTTGCCTGTCAGTATCGGGGCGCTGTAATCGAAATCAAAGTTTCTTTTTAAAGCCATCAGCCCTTCTCCTTCCCGGCATAGCTGACAAGTGCTTGTCTGCTGCTGCGAAGCCGGCTGATCACCGCTTCATATTCTCTGACATTTTCTTCTCTGTTATCCAGAAGCCGGCGTATATGTTCAATATTCACTGAGATTTTTTTCTGGATACTGTCTACAAAAACTGCCGCCTGCTCATTCATATTTGCAGATATATTATCAGCCGTTTCGTCAAGTTTTTGGCAGAATATTTTGAGCACTTTTCGCATTTCTTTCTCCTGAAGCTGGCGCAGACAATGAATCTCTTCATTTACAGCCTGACCGTTCGGAAACGCGTTGTAGATTGTTTCGCTGATCTCATCCATAAAATCAAATTCCACTTCATAGACTGTCAAATTTGTCATGGCATTTTCTAACGGGAGCAGGATCTCATTGCGGTCAAATTTATCATCACTGAGATCAAATGCTCCAAGCACACATCCTTTGATCTGGTCGCTCAGTCCTTTGATGTCAAAAATATTGTCCAGCTGCTCATTGATCATTTCCATGACTCTTGCACCAAACCCACTAATAAGCTTTACAACCTGAGACACATCAGCCACATCATCCCTTACCACTTCGCGATTCGTTCGTTTAAACAAACCGAAAAGCCCATACTGTTCCGTCCACATTTCCGTCCTCGTCCGTGTCCCGATTTCCAGCCCGTCATGAGCACTCATTTCACCGGCGATTTCTGTCTTGAGGCTCTGTATTTGTTTACGGCACTGCACATCCTGACCCTCAAAAATATTTCTTATATTGCTCCGAATAGAATCCAGATTGTCCTCCAGCAGCTTCAGCTTTTCACCCAGCGTCTCCATATCTCCGGTCCGCAGCATTTTCAGATTTGCATAGCACTCCTCTTCCATCCGTTCAAGATTTTTTGCCATACTCAGTGCAGTGCGCGGTTTATAGTCCTGCAGTTTTCCTTCTGCGATCTTCCTGTTTTCACTGCGGACTTTTTCCAGTACTCTTTTCCTCACCCCTTCGATATTGGCAAGTTCTGCCAAGTCGTCGGGGCTTTCTATAACAGTATGAAAATCCGAAAAGCGCTTTTCCAGATTCGTAATGACATTTAATTCATCCTTTTCCAGCCGGATTCCTTTTTTCTGCTTTGCTGCAATCCCAAAAGCCATAGCAGAAACAAATTCAGGAGATGTTTTCTTCAACTCTTGAAGAAGTACACTGTCAGGCCGGATGCGGGATGCCTGGTCGATCTCATCACGGAAGCGCCTCCCTGCGCTGATACAGCAATTGTCAAACGCCGTCTGGATACTGGCCAGAGATCGTGGCTGCTGCCTGAGTGCACTGTCCAGCTGCGAACCGATGACATACGCTCTTTGGATACTTGTGTCACCAATATTTTTCACAATCATATTGATGTCTTCCTCCGGAAGGAACTGACTCATATTGCTGACAATAAACACAACGTCACACGCTTCCAGGAAATCCTTTGTTCGCTCTCCCCTGGACGTAATCGGGTCGTTAAGGCCGGGGGTATCTACAACCACCAGGTCCTGAAGCAGGGGATTATCGACTTCCAGCTCAATATAATTAACGATTGGAGTATATCTTCCGGTTGCTCCCACATACTCTTTCAAACTCTCGCCAAGCGGCTTCTTGCTGTCTATCTCAATCTCTTCCGCCTTTCCAAGATAGTCATCTACATTCAACCTATTCTCTTTTACCATTTTTATAAGTTCATGACACGATTTATATTTGTCAGGAAGCTCGAGGCTGATCTGACGTTCTACCGTTTCTCTATCCACAGAAAACAGACCGTTTTTTTTCTTTTTACCCGCAGCTTTTGCATTCTCTTCTTTTCTTTTCGCGATCTCATCATCAATTCTCTTCTCATAGAGCTGATTAAAGTTCTCGATATTCTTCCAGTCATAGCTTTTGTAAAATACTACTTTTGCCTTTGGCTTTTCCGAATAGGATATTCTTGTAAGAGAAGCAGTCATAGGGGTCGCCGCCCGCGGCAAAACCTCTTCGCCGCCGAACAAAAGCGCATTCAAAAAAGTGGATTTTCCTGCTTTCACGCAGCCGATAATTCCAACACTGATCCTCCGCCCCTCTTTCTTTATCACTTCTATCTGTTCTCTGGCATTTTTCACACCTTTCTGAAATACAAATACATTTTCCGGATTCAGTACGCTGTTGTCCTCTGCCAGTTCTTTCCCTATCCGTTCCAGCAAATCAAGGAACTCTCTGTCACTTTTCCTTTGTTCTATCATGTTTTTCACACTCCTGTTACATAATAAGACTGTTCAGCTCATGTATCGCTTCTCTGATCTTTTCTTCTTCAGCCTCATGATCCTGTGTACGCTGTTTCTTCTCCTCAAGGCATTTTTCCAGCGTCTCTTCCTGCGCCTGCATCATGGTTTTCATCTTTTCTTCAAATTCGGTAATAACAGCCGCCCTTGTTTCATCCAATGCTTCCTCAATCTTCGGGATCATCTGATCAACAATCTGTGGTATGATGATGTTCTGTACCTTCTGTCTGAGCTCTTCATATTTCTGTTTTCGTCCAAATCCGGCAAAGAAATCAAGAATATTCGGCAGAAGTACAATAACAAGTTCAATGACCGGTGCGATAATATCTGTTGTGATTGCAAGTGCGGACGCCGTCAGCTGATAAAGACCGAAAGACTCATTCCCTTTTTCAGAGCCCTCTGCATTTCCATCCGTCACATAATCCCTGATATGGCTCAATCCTTCCGTAAGTACCTGCTTTATCTTATCATTGTCATCTTTAAAAAGGGAGTCATCCACACCCGCAACATAGGCTTCAAAACTGCTCTCGATATTTTTATGTGTCGAATTATAGAGCACCGGACGGATAATCGAATTAACCGCTGCACTGAACGCCTCTGGACTTGTCGAAAGTGCTTCTGTCAACCTGTCGGTCTGAGCTGTAAGAGCAGCCCTAAGATCATAGCTGATCGAAGGCAGCACTGTCTGCCGGTAATTTTTCTCAAGTCGTTTTCTCTGCACAATAAATTCTTTTTCAGCCTCTGCCCTGTGTCTGCTGCATTCCTCAATTCGCCTGTCCAACTCCGTCACATCCAGGCAGAGAGCATCTGCCGCAGAACTCAGCAGGCTTTCCGCAAGAAGGACTAGCGAATTAATCCTCCCCACATATTTCTGTTCAAATATCTCCTGCAAATCAAGTCCGGCCAGAAGTCTGCAGATATGCGATGCCAAATCTTCATCATAAACACTGATCTTCTCCGTCGGGACTTGCTGCCCGTAGACCGCATAGATATCCTCCTTTACCTGGTTGCACACCTGTTCTGTCTCCTCTTCGCATCGCAGATCACATTTTGATATGAGGCAAATCATGCTCTGAGGGTACTGAGACGCCTCCCTGAGAAAATCAATCGAAGACCGCCGCAATGTACCGTCCTCACAGCTTACCAAAAACAGATATGCGCTACCTCTGGTGATATACTGCGAAATAGCTTTGTTATGGCTGTCGATATTGGACTCAATCCCGGGCATATCCACAAGAATAATATCCTGAGTCTTTTTCAGAAAGTCATTATTCAAATGATATACAAGACATCGGTAATCTTTCGTATTAAGTCCATCCGCATAATCATCAGATGGCTGAGGCATGCCACTGCCAGGACTGATCATATCAAACCTTCGTGTTATCCCCTCTTCATTTATTGCCTCAATATACTCCTCACCGTCCCATACGAGCTCTGTTGCAATCGTTGTCTCAGGAGCCTGATCTTCCCGGAGTACATATCTCTCCATAAGTGCATTAAGAAGTGCGCTCTTTCCTGAAGAAAATCCTCCTGTCAACAAAACCCGAAATCGATAGTTCCGTATATCACTTATCAGATTATCCTTATCTTTTCTGATCTTCTCCGCCAGTTCAAACGGGACCAGTATACTCTCAATCTTCTCAAGTTTGCCAATAAGCTGTTTTTTATGGATCATATCCTCATACCTCCATTTTCTTTTGATTTCTTTATTCATTTTCTACATATTCATTATCTGCGTTATACTCAGGCAGGCTCGGTCAAATAATCAGTTTCCATAATGATCAGAAAGTATATCTGTACTATAATTTAAGCCTTAAAGATAATATATCGCTGTTCAGCATCATATACAACCACCTATAATTTATTTTTTTTCAATATACCAATCGAGTAAGAGGAATTTCTCATAGTTGAGAAATTCCGACCTCTCAGTCGAGTAAGTAAGAGGACTTTCACCTCAAACTTCTCACGGAACCGTACGTGAAGGTCTCCCTTCATACGGCTCTT
>CAJFOL010000100.1 GCA_904397185.1 uncultured Clostridia bacterium | reverse complement strand
TCCGCGAACGCGGAGCGGAGTTGATGAGACACGTTTTTAATGAAATTATAGGTGTTTTACAAGCCTAGACAAAAATTAGTCTGTCAAGTTTAGCAAGGGCTAGTCTATTGAATGACAACTTCGCCGGTGAGCCAACTTAAGAAAAAGCCTTCAAGGTCGCTGTGGATGGTCTTTGAAAATGAGGCTATCATATCGGCTGGGCTTGCATTTTTAAAGGCAAAATCTTCATAATAGTTTTGAAGTGCCTTTGTAAATTTCTTATCGCCTACAGACTTTCTTATTGTGTCAAACATGATAAGTCCTTTGGTATAGGTGCATTGCACGTATTCAGGTTCGGTGGCAAATTGAGAGAGATTTCGCTCCATTGAGGTGTCAACTTCGCCGTTTACCGAGGTGTAAACTCGCACAAAAGTCTTGTAACTTGTTGTCGCATTTGTCACCATCTGTTTGACATCTAGTCCATAACTTGAATGCTCTTCAAAAAACATAAGTGTGCTATACTCTGCCAAGCCCTCATCCATCCAAGCATGGTTATACTCATCATTGCCGACAACACCATACCACCACTGATGGGCTATCTCATGCACTATCACATAGGCTAAATCTTCCTCTGGCACATCATCGCTGATATAGACAAGATTTGGATATTCCATACCACCGTGGACAAAATTTGTCTTGACAACATTCAAGGTAGAATATGGATAATCGCCGAATAGGTCACTAAAAGTTTCTAGTGCTTCGACCGAAGTTTTAAGGCATGAATTTAAATTTTTGTCTCCCTGGTAGCCGTAATAGTTGACTGTTGTATCCCCTACCTTTTGCGACTCGACTTCAAAAATCTCGCTAAGCACAATAGCAAAATCACGAATATTCTCCCCTTTGATATGATTTGTTGTTGTGGAAGGCTCCACTTGCTCAGAAGAGTTTGACAAAGAGATAACCTTTCCGCTACTTGCCATAGTTAAACTTGACGGATAAGTCAAGGTCACATCATAGTTGGCGGTATTACTATAAAATGGGTCGCCATTTGAGTGATAAAGGTCGGTTTTGAAGCCTGTTCCGTCCTCATATACACAGAGTACAGGATAAAAATTGCCTAGGTTTATGGTGTTATTGCCGTAACCTAATCTATGATTGATGTTTGCTAAGGTTACATCAAAATCTATGGTAACCGTAATACTTTCATCAGGATAAACTTCAACTGGGAGTTCCACTCGCAGGATATTCTCATCTTCTCCCTCAATGCTAAACTTGAGTGGCTCATCATTGTATGTGACAGAATTAATAGTTATATTTCCATAACTTTCACCGTTTGGATAAGCATGGTCCTGCTCGGCTTGTGAGACAACTCGATTTATTGCATCCTCTCTAAAGGCATTTGGATAAAGATGAAATAGAAGATAGGTAAACATATTTTCATAGTTATTGACAAACGTCACCTCTTCTTTGCCCGAGAGCGAGTGCGAGGTGTTGTTGTATGAAAGTTCCATTCTATACGAGGATAGATTTTGCTCTTCATCTTTCAAGCCATGCATGGCAATAAGTACAACAGCCGTAATCACTATTACAAACAATAGTGCCACCAAAATAATCTTAAATTTTTTATTTATTGTTATCTTTTTATTTATTGACATCTTTTTCATGGTATAATATATTTATAAGTAAGCAAATTAATAACCTTAATTTGTATGAATTTCCTTTCGCCTACCGAAAAATCGTTTGTAAAAAGGCGGGAAAAGTGCTACTATTATAATGGAGAATTGTATTATGGCTTTTTGTAAATACTCAACTGAATTTATCGCCAACTCAAAAACCGAGATTGACAACATTTTCTTAAGTGACTATCTGCCCTTCGCTCAACCGCAGTTTGTGGTTGTGTATATCTATGGGCTTTACCTTTGTGGCAGTACCTCTTTTGATAACTCCCTCGAAAATGTCGCAAAAACACTCAATATGAGTGAAGAGGACGTTGTTGGAGCCTTTGAGTTCTGGGAAGAGCAAGGGCTTGTGAAGGTATTGCGGGCTGACCCTATTCAAGTTACATATATCCCCCTCAAGAATGTCTTTACCGCCAACAAGTTATTCAAGCCTGACAAGTACGAGACCTTCAATATGCATGCACAAGAGATTTTCCAAGGCAAGCGGGCAATCTCGAAGACCGAGTACAGTGAGTACTACGACTTTTTAGAGCGGTATCATGTTGAGCAGGAGGCTCTGCTTATGATTATGCAGTACTGTGTGTCGACCAAGCAAAAGCCTGTTGGGTATAGTTATATTCTTACTGTCGCTCGGAATTGGGCAAACGAAGGCATTACCACCGCCTCGCAGGTGGAAGAACGATTGCACTCTTTCGAAGAAAAGGATCCAAATTTAAATGAAATTTTTGCCATTCTCGGGATAAAACGTTCGCCTTATGTTGAAGAGCGGGCATTGCTCAACAAATGGCTTAATGATTTTGGGTTTAATATGGAGGTTATTCTTCATATTATCAAAACCTATAAGAAAAAAGGTCGGCTCAATTTTGAGAAGTTGGACAAGATTTTGACCAAGTATTTTGAGATGAAATTGTTATCAAGCAAAGAAATAGACGATTTCGAAAAGGGAAAAGAGGAACTTTACTCGCTGGCAACTCAGATTAACAAATCTATCGGCTTGTACTACGAAAATCTTGAGGCGGTCGTGGAAAATTATATCCTAAAATGGATAAATATGGGTTTTGAAAAGGCACTGCTTTTGGAGATTGCATCGTACTGCTTTAAAAATTCCATTCGAACACTTGAAGGCATGGACAAAACGGTCGGAAAGTTCTACAAACTTGGGCTTTTGTCGCTGTCCGCTTTCAATCAGTATATGAATCAGGTGCTTGCTGATGACAGTAAGATTAAAGGTATACTTGACAGGCTGGGTATAGAGCGAAATGTCTCAACCTATGACCGAACAAACTTCAAGATTTGGACTGAAGAGTGGAAGTTACCGCTTGACGTGATTGACTATGCGGTCAGTCTATCGAAAGGCAAGGATAACCCTATCAAATATATATCGCGGGTGCTTGCGGACTATCGTGACAAGGGTATAAAAACCTTGGATGAGGCGAAAAGTAACTCACCTATTGAAGAAAAATCTGCCGTCAAGAGCAATTTCAGTGGGCGAAGTTACTCAAAAGATGAAATCAATGCACTATTCCAAAGTATTGATGAGATAGAAGTCTAAACTGGGGTGACACCAAATTCATTATGCTGACACGACTTGCTAAAGCAAGTCTAACAGCGATGAACCGCACCCTTCGACATATAATGTCTTGTGTGCTTTTGGTTTCCCTCCCGGGTCCCCTTAAAATCATCAAATTTTAAGGGTGATTCCATCTCCCCTTCCACCCCATGACAAAAATTCTCCTAAAATTTTTACCATGATAAGGACCCGCAAGGGGTGAATTTCAGGTTTTCTCAGTCTATACGTCTATTTTAGCAAGTTTTAAAACCTTTGTAATTCTAGTGCCGTCACAACCTAGGGTGCTTCCTCGTCACAAACTATGCTTTTGCAAAAATAGAACAAATTATAACAAAATATAAAAAATATAACAAAACATAAAATCGCATTTTATTTAAAAACAATTGCACAAACAGTATGCAAAAAAAGGAGTGTTTTATGAAAACTTCTGTTATTGAAAAGGCTAAAAAAATCATCGATGAAAGGCGGTTTAATGCCGAAAATATCGCTGTTTCCAACAAAATTGAGGCTTTAAAAGATGGTACCTTCAAACAACTCTATCAAGACTACACCGCTAAGATGATAGATTATAGTCGTCAAGGTAGAGAGTTACCTAAGGAAGTTAAGGCTGAAAAATCAAAGTACCTAAAACGTCTTGAGGAGATTGGTGTCGGCTCAATTGAGCCAAACTACTCTTGCAAGAAGTGCAATGATACAGGTTACATTGATGGGCTGTACTGTGCCTGTCTTGTCCGCGAAATAAACAATACCTTAAAGCAAGAAAGCGGATTTAATAAGTTGGAGGATTTCGACAAAACCGATTTTTCAATCTTCGAAAATGCCGATTTTATGAAAAAACTTTATCAAAAGATGAAAGAATGGTGCCACTCAAAGTTTGATAAGACTCTTATTTATATCGCGGGTGACACTGGAGTCGGCAAAACTCACCTTATAAAATGCATGGCAAACGAACTGATAAACCTAAGTCATGTGGTGCTTTTAACCTCTTCCTTCGCTATGCATCAAGATTTTGTCAAGAGTTATTCGACACGTGACCTTGACGAAAAATCAAATCTCCTTGACCGCTATCTTAACAGCGAAATACTCTTTATTGACGACCTCGGCACAGAGTTAAGACAACCGAATATCACTATCAACTACCTCTACCAGGTGATTAACGAACGAAAAATGAAAAGATTGCCGACTGTTATCACCTCAAACCTTGACTTATACGAGATAAAAGACTACTATGACGAGCGAATTTCTAGCCGAATTATTGACAAGGCAAGTTCAATCTGTGTGTATGTCAAGGGCAAGGATATCAGACTTAATCAAAAAAATAATTGATTATTTATTGGTATGCTTATTGACAAAGCAAAGTTTTATGTTATAATCAATATATAAGGGGTAAATTATGATTATTAAACATTATATTGAAATTGTGGAGGACCTTTCATATAACTTCCTAAAAAGTTATTTGTCAAATTATTTTGTATGTTTTTGTAAAAAAATAAACAACTAAAAAAATAAGCAAATATAACCTTGCAATGCTATTTTGCTTATCTTTTTCTTAATTTAATATTATAAACTATGTGATGATAAAATTTTATTTGCATAAAATTTTATAAATTCTAGCGAATTTGTGTGCTTCACACACCCATCACATAGT
>CAJFOL010000099.1 GCA_904397185.1 uncultured Clostridia bacterium | reverse complement strand
GAGCAGGTGAAGGGAATCGGACCCTCGCAACCAGCTTGGAAGGCTAGTGTTCTACCACTGAACTACACCTGCACATGTTGACTATAAAAGAATAGCATAACAAAGTTATTTTGTCAAGAATTTTGAATAAATTAATTAAAAAATTTTGCTTTTTGTCTGTTATATATTTTACAAAGTTAAAGTCACCAAATAAAAAATGGCTGAAAACTTACCATTAATTACACAGCCACACCACATATTTTCAATAAATTTTTATCGCATTTGACTTAACTGATTGTTGCTGGTATAATAATGACATGGAGAAAACAAATGATAATTAATTTTAATAATGGTATGGAAATAACTGATCCTTTCACCCCTATTATTTGGGAGTGTTTAGGTTTTAAATTTAAAAATAAAGATATGATTGATAAACTCAACTCTTTTAATAAACGGCATAACCCTATGATGAAAAATTCTGATGATGGGAATATCAGTTACCATTTAATTTATAATAACAACAATATCTCATCATTAATTTTAAAGGTCAATGCAACAAATACAAAAAAGTTTGTTGAAGACATTTCGCCTGTCAGTTATTCTTCATTGTTGCCACGTTATCAGGTGAAAATTAATAAAATAGAGGATAAAAAATATCTTTTGTCTTATTTTGATAATAAAAATAATGAAAAACTGCTCTCATCTTATGTAAATTTACCACCATTTCAAAGCGATTTCAACCAAATAAATTTAGATAATGTAGAAATACTACAAGATAATCTTTACTTGGCAACAACATATTTTTTGACCACTTCTGCAATATTATTTAAAGATGAAGAGAGTTTGAATGAAAAAATAACGTCAATGGAAGATATAATATCTGACAAAAGTGATTATCAAGGAATATGTAAAGGTATTGCTGGACGAGTGCTTTTTGCAAATGTTTATATAAATACATTTACTGGGCTGAGATTTTATGAAATAGGTTTTGTTTGCAAGGGCAACGAATTTATTGTCTATATGCCCTCAAATTATCTTAGTAAATTTCCCCAAAATGGAGATTATATTTTATGCCATAACCTCGCAGTGTTTGGCGAAATCTTAAATATATACGATGGAAAGGCAAATTCGCATATAGCACGTCCTAAATTTGATAATAATGAGCAAATTTTAACTCTTTATATGCAATATGTAACTGGATACGATGATAATGTTGTTAGAATTAAAAGAGATGAAATTTTTGACGGAGATATTAAAATAAATTATCTATCAATTACACTGTTCCCTGACAAAATCAAAGTTAAAGGAGAATTATTTAAATTAGACCACCCTGCCATCACAATCAATATGACAAAAGACGGGAATTTTGAGCAGGAAATCCGTGAACTAAAAAAATTAAAATTAAAACCAAATCACGACTTTGTAGAAGATTTAGTTGATGGTGTCTACTGGTATGTAATTTATAAGGATATTTATCTTGAAGGGCATGAAAATATACCTAGCAATATTGTAGATATCAAGAAAATACTAAATTTTGATGAAATAATTGATGCATTACGTAAAGATTATATTAATTCTATTAAAAAAAATAAGGATTGAGCAAAAATTCAGTCCTTATTTTTATCATTTTATATAGATTGTATCAACACATAGTCAAAAAATTATTGTTTTTATTTGACTTTCAAATTTGCAAATTATTGATTATTTTATTTATTTTCTTCTTTAAATTCCTCTAACACAAATTTATTTTGGCGATAAAGTATTGCATAAGACTTATCTTTTTTAGTTATTGCCTCTATCGCTTTCCTAGCAAAACCTTTTGCAAACTCTAGTTCTATCGAGGTTGGAGCACTTCCTCGTTGCACATGACCTATTTTGACAGTGCAAACTTCCAATTCTGGATATAATTTGTTAATATTTTTCACTATTGTCTGCATTTTTATAATATTTTCTTGAAGAATAATTGAGCTTGCCTGTCCAATTTCGTGTTTATTTTTTACAATCTCGACTATCTTTGGATAATTGATATCCTTTTTGCTGGTTATTAGATAGTCGGCTTGGCTTTTATGATAGACACAGGAGGCAATTCTTGGGCAATGTCTACCCATAACCTCAAATATGACACAACGATCCATTGCATCAATAGATGGCATAGTATTGTTTATTGTATTTTCGCAAGCATCCACTGCAGTATGGTAGCCTAAACTATAATCATTGTTTGCGACATCATTATCAATAGTTGCTGGGATAAATATTGTCCTAACTCCGCTTTCAGCAAGTTGTTGACATCCCCTATATGAGCCGTTTCCACCAAGCACCACTATGATATCAAACCTTTTAGCATTTTCAAGCCCTTTTGCAAAGCCTTCTTCGGTTGCAAAAGCAGAACAGCGAGAACATTTTATGCAACTTCCCGCTTTCTTTGCATTTTTTAATGGTTCAAAATCAGTTATTTTTGTAATATCATTGTTGATAAGTCCTCTAAACCCTGCACGTGCCACGTATAATTTAAATTTAAACTTTACAAATAGATATGCTAGGACCATATTCATTCCTGGTGCATCTCCACCACTTGTTAAAGCAAGTACTCTCATATTCCTCTCCTATTTTATTACAACATTTTCTTCGCCAAGCAGTCCAATAAATTCATTTGTAAGATAGTTGTTTATTTCGACCTTTGTGTTAAACGAAAAGGCTTTGTTTGTTGACGTACATTTGATTATTACTTGAGCCTGCCCTGGATAACTTGCCGAAATCTTCTTTACTTTATTATACAAATCTACGTTCTGTGTGTCAAATCTTAAATACACCTTTTTTGTCTCCTGTTTGACAACATTTTCCTCTTTTTTCTCCCAAGGTATTATTGTCTCAGCAATTACAACTGGAGATTTTCCCTCTCTTATTGACAATTTTCCTCTAATTGTCACTAAATTGTCTTCACCTATAATATCACGATATTTGGCGTAACCTTTATTAAATAGCATTACCTCAAATGTCCCGTAGATGTCCTCTATTGTCAATATTGCCATATTCCCTGACTTGGTGTTCATCTTCTTAGAACTTGTTATTATCCCCCCACAAGTGACCTGCTGTCCATCTTTAACATTACTTTCTTGTACTTCATCACCATAATCTGTCATACCTGAATATGAGCCGCCTTCATCGTCATCATCCGATTGTTGCATATCACTAGGGTCGACTTTTAAATCGGCAATCATATCTGAGGTAAAATTAAACGAATCATATTTTTTTAAATAATCATCTAGTGGGTGTCCTGAAAGATATATTCCCACATACTCTTTCTCATATTTTAAAAGTGCATCCTTGTTGTATTCTCTTATATTTGGCAAGGTAATATTGTTTACTGATTGAGTTATCTCCTCAAAAGTGTCAAACATTGAAAATTGACCTTGTGCTTTAGATTTACGGTCATTGGCTACCATTTCCATATAAAGTGGATAAACATCCATAAGTTGAGAGCGGTAAATGCCAAACTCAGAAAATGCTCCGCTTAAAATCAAACTTTCAAGCGATTTTTTATTGAGTGTATTTGAACTTACCCTTCTTACAAAGTCTTCAAAACTCTTAAAAACACCACCTTTCTCACGTTCTTCCACTATCTTATCAATAAGTCCTGTGCCGACATTTCGAAGTGCACCAAGCCCAAAACGGATATTTCCATCTTCTACTTTAAATAGTGTAACAGATTTATTTATATCTGGTGGCAATATTTTAAAGCCCTCTTTACGAGCATAATTTGTATACTTTTTTACCGCATCGATGTTTGTAATTCTGTTGTTAAGAACGGCGGTGAGATATTCAACTTCGTAGTGTGCCTTTAAATAACCCGTTTGATATGACACATATGCATAGGCTGCAGCATGAGATTTATTGAAAGCATAGCCTGCAAACTTAGCCATTTGGTCAAAGACTTTCTCCGCCACCTTTTCGTCATGCCCAAGTGCTATCGCTCCTGGTATATCTTTTTTCTGTCCTAGTGGGTCCTTCCATCCATGGATAAATTTTTTCTTTTCTGGAGGTAATTTTTCAGGTTTTTTCTTTGACATGATTCTTCGAACGTTGTCAGCCCCACCCAAACTAAAGCCAGCCATAACCTGGAAAATCTTCATAACTTGCTCTTGGTAGATGATACATCCATAGGTTGTCCCTAAAATAGGTTCAAGGCAAGGATCTTCATATTCTATCTTCTCAGGTTCTCTTTTACCCTTGATAAATTTTGGTATAAAGTCCATTGGGCCTGGTCTATATAGTGAGATACCTGCTATGATATCTTCAAGTGATGATGGTTGCAAGTCCATCATGAACTTCTTCATACCACCGCTTTCAAGTTGGAAAACCGCTTCGGTATTTCCAGAACTTATAAGTTCAAACACTGCTGGGTCATCATAACTCATCTTTGTAAAGTCTATTTCCACTCCATGTATCTCTTTTATGTATTTGACAGCCTCGTGGATATCAGTTAGTGTTCGAAGCCCTAAAAAGTCGAATTTTAATAGTCCTAGATGCTCAAGTTCGTTCATATCAAACTGAGTGATTTCATCATCTCCACTCTTTGCCATTGGCACGTGGTCAAAAACGGGATCAGGTGCAATCAATACCCCAGCCGCATGCATGGAGACGTTTCTTGGAACACCCTCGAGTTTGACCGCCATATCGATTACCCTTTTGACTTCAATATCCTCATCGTACATGGCTCGAAGTTCGGGAATTAAAAATTTCTTGTCTTCATCTTTGCTTGTAAGACCAAAATAGTATCCAAGGACTGGTGGTTTCTTTAATGGCTTACGTGGAATCTCTTTTGTAATCTTATCCACTTCTGAGTATGGATATCGCAGCACCCTGGCAACGTCTTTTATCGCATTTTTGGCTTGCATATTACCAAATGTGACAATGTTTGAAACATGGTCTGAGCCATATCTTCTCTTGGCATATTCTATGACTTCCCTTCGTCTATCCATACAAAAGTCAACGTCAAAGTCGGGCATGGATACACGTTCTGGATTGATAAATCTATCAAAGAACAAATCATACTTCATTGGGTCTACCTGAGTTATCCCCGAGCAGTATGCAACCAAACTACCTGCTCCCGAGCCTCTGCCTGGTCCAACGGGTATGTCATTTTGTCTTGCAAAGTTTATATAATCCCAAACTATCAAGAAATACTCAACATAACCTAGTTTATGTATTGTGGTTAGTTCCATCTCAAGTCGGTCTTTATACTCCTGCGGAACTTCTTTGTAATTTCTATAAAGTCCCTCCCATGCAAGTCTTGACAAAAATTCAAAGGAAGACTCGCCAGTGTCTGGCACATACTTTGGAATAAAGTTTTCGGTAGCCCCAAGTTGGTCCTCTTTTGGAACGAGGGCATTGCCACCCTCTGCTGACTCCCTTAGCGACTTGGTCTTTATAAAAACATTACACTTATCGGCGATTTCTATCGTCCTATCAAGTGCTTCCTCATATCCTGGAAAAGCCCCTTGCATTTCTTCATAGGTTTTAAGATAAAACTCTTGAGTTTCAAACTTCATCCTATCTGGGTCATCATAAGTCTTTCCAAGTTGCACACACATTAAGACATCTTGAAGTTCATAGTCATCTTTATTCAAATAATGCACGTCATTTGTTGCAACAAGCGGAATATCAAGCCTACGGCTCATCTCAGTCAATTTTAATAATACCTCTTTTTCTTCGGGTATATTATGATTTTGAATTTCAAGATAAAAATCATCGCCAAACACTCTCTTATACCAAAGGGCATGCTTATCAGCCTCATCATACTGTCTTTTTAATATACACTGCGGAATATGTCCTGCAAGACAGGCAGAGAGGCAGATTATCCCTTCATGGTATTTTTCAAGCAGTTCGTAATCTATCCTTGGCTTGTAGTACATACCCTCTAAAAATGCAAAAGATGACAATTTTAAAAGATTTTGATATCCTGTATTGTTTTTGGCAAGAAGAATAAGATGCCCTGTGTCTTCACGGTTTGTCCTTGATTTTCTGTCATGACAAATATAAAACTCCTCACCTATTATCGGCTTTATCCCCTTTTGGACACAAGCCTCAAAGAATTTTATCACACCATACATATTCCCATGGTCGGTAATTGCTACAGCCCGCCACCCACGTTCTTTGACAATATCGACAAGTTTATCAATCCTTGCAAGACCATCAAGTAAACTAAATTCTGTATGAAGATGTAGATGCACAAATTCTTTCATATTTTCTCCTTTTAATCATCTTTAAGTAAATCAGCGATTTTTATTATTCTCCTAAATCTGTGGTTAAGACCGCTCTTAGTAAGTTTTATGGTGGAAAGTTTTAAAAGTTCATCCATACTTTCCTGAGGATTGGCAAGTCTTAAAACAGCCACTTCCTGCAAATCTTCTGGCAAACTTTCAAGTCCTATCTTCTTGTTGATAAAGTTTATTGCATGGATTTGCTTGATGCTTGCCTCAACGGTTTTGTTGATATTTGCATTGATACAGTTGACTTGTCTGTTGACTGTGTTACGTAAATCCCTTTTTGCCATCTCATCAGCAAGGTCGAGTACCGACTGCTCTGCTCCGACAAGTGCCAATAGGTCTTTTATCGCCTCGCTGTCCTTCAAGTAAAGCACAAATAGTTTTTTACGAGTTACAATCTTGCTTGTTATATTGAAATATTCAAGCAGACCTTGAAGCCCTTGCAAAAATTCCTGTTTATGTGATGAAAACTCCACATGATAACCTGTCGTTGGAAGTTGAGACCCAAGTTCAGAAAGTCTTATGCTTGAAGTTGCACACCCCACATAAGCACCCTTGATAAAATTTTTCTTTCCCTCATCATCCGCCACCAAATTACCATCAATCTCGCTCACAAAAGACAGTTCTCCGCTTGGCGGGATGAGAGAGCAGTCCTTCAATAGTTGTATAGATATATCTATAGGGAATTTTATCCTATAATATGTCGTTTTGTTGATTATATAATCATCTGAAATTTCAAGACTAAGTTGTCTTCCATAAAGTTTGTTTGTAAGATCGTTGACAAAAGTAAAAACCTCTTTGAAATCTGTAACAATATCAAGCCTAAGCCCCTCGCTATTTTTTGTTATAGTTCCACAAGCATGAAGTAGTCCCGACAAAAATGCGATGGCACAGTCTGCATCATCTATCTCCTTTTCTATAATTTGAAGTTTACTATCCTTTGCAAAACTCATATTCTACCTTTTACTGCCAAATTTTGGTAATTTGTCAATGTTTACTATCTGAGAAATAGGCAAACCAAGTCTAAATATCGTATCAAGTGCATTGTTGCACTCGCCCACTTTGTCAGGGCTGTGAGCATCCGAATTGACTATAAACTTAACCCCTTCGCTCGCCATTATCTCAAGTTCTTGGTCGGTGAAATTGATACGTTTTCCATTAAGTTCAATGAGTGTACCCTTTTCTTTGGCAAGCCTTGCCACAGCCAATGTATCGGTCGGACAACCATAATTCAAGTGAGTTATTACGTCAATTGGATACTTGTCAAGAGCCTTCAAAAAGGCAGTGGTGTTACGGTTCAATCGCTCCTTGCTTGGAGCATACGGCGAGCCAAACTTGTTTGCAAACAAAAATCTAAAATAATCTTTTTTGCTAGAAAACTTGACAAGTTTATGATATCCCATCAAAAGTATATCCAAAAATTCAAAATCTTGTTCTACTACGTCAACTTCGCCCGAAGAGGAAATGAGATTTGCCTCCACTCCTAACAGAATATCCACACCTGTAACCTCTTTGGCATTCAATATGTCCTCTTTTACTGATGGTATATCACGTCTTCGAACACCATATGCATAATGATTGAAGCCATGGTCGGTGATTGCAATCTGCTTAAGGCCTTTGTCTTGTGCGACAGATGCATTTTCAAGCACAGTGCCTTTGCCATGATTGTGACGTGAATATTTTGTATGTGTATGGTAATCTCCGAAAAGAATCATAAACCCTCCAAACGGTAAAACTTATAATCTATTATACAACATTTTAACAAAATGTCAAATAAAACAGGAAAGGCAATTTCAAAAAAAAGAGACTTGAATAAAAATTTTAAGTCTCTTTGATTTTTATTAAAATT
>CAJFOL010000098.1 GCA_904397185.1 uncultured Clostridia bacterium | reverse complement strand
TTATCTTCTTCGCTTAACGGCATTGGTGTGATGTCAATAACTTTTCCTAAAATCATTTCAAGTGTTACTAATACATTATCTGCCAAAACATTGCTATCACCCTTAGTACGATATTTGATTTGCCCGTCTTCTTCGATCTTCTCGACAATTCGATGAATAATATATTGATTACTACTTGAAGAATAATTAAAAACTATCACATCCCCTACTTCTAACAAATTGCTATCTACTTTCTGTGTAACAGTCCCATCTCCAATCTCAATTGTGGGCATCATGCTCCCAGACAGAACCTCATAAAGTCCATATTCTTCTTGTATGACCCATTTCGCATAAAGAATGATTTGTGTGTCTTCCCCCTTTGTTATGGTCGTTACTTGCGATTGGAAACTATCACTTGTATACCAACCATCAAAGTCAAAATATTCTCTCGTTGGCTCAAGCAACGTAAACTCTTCATCACTATTCAATGTGTTTGGGTTTAATGGATTGTTCGTGCCATTATCAAGTTCATAAACTATCTCTCTTTCTATAATCTCATTATCATTGCACCCCACAAATGCCAAACTGCACGGCAAAATAAGTGAAAACAAAAAGCAAATCAAAAGTTTTCCTCTCATGTAAATCTCCTAATTAAAAAACGACCTTAGTTTATAGAATTACTAGGTCGCAGACTCTGGCTCCCCAGGTAGGATTCGAACCTACGGCCTATCGGTTAACAGCCGAGTGCTCCACCACTGAGCTACTGGGGAATATTGATATGATTTTTTAATTTTATTTTATGATGCTTTTTGTCTATTGTCGCACTCGGCTATTAACCGATAGAATCGGTTTAATTCCGCATTCGCTCCATACGCAGACCTAAAGGTCTTGGCGCCCAGCTCGACCGCTCCACCACTCAAGCTACTGGGGAATATTATTAAGTATTCAATTTTTAGATATTTTGTAAGTAATTTTATGTAAATCATCAATATTTTGATGACTTACATTTTTATCTTACAAAAAAATAAAAAATTGAGGGAAATATGAGACAACCATCCTTTTTGGATGATTGCTCCTATATAATATCAAATTGTTTTTCTTTTGTCAACAATTTTTTTGAAATTTTCAAAAGTTTTTTGATTTTTTTGGAAAACGTACAATCAATATAATATCATAATAACCAATATAAATGTTGTCAAAATACTGTAAAATTTTTATAGTAAACAAAATAATTTTTAAAAACAATTTGAAGACTCAAATGGTAAGGACTTAGAAATAATTACTTCATTTTTATAATACCCCCCTGTTAAAAACCACGGCTAACATGGTTGCAACAAGCACAATAGTGATTGATAAAATGAATTTAATCGTTTTTTACTGCCGCTAATAAACATCAAAATAAAATTATGATAAAGATTTGTTTTGTTATAAATTCATCATGCATAAATGTCTTTTTATTAAATATTCTCGGTTAAAAACATAGTTTTAAACTCTTCGTTTCTATTAAACAGTTCGTCAAAAGTGCCTTCATCAACAATTTTTCCATCATCTAAAAAGAAAATATGGTCAACATTCTTAATTGTCGATAAGCGGTGTGCAACAATGATGATAGTGCTTTCACCCTTCATAAGATCTATATTTTTCTTAACTTCTTCCTGTGCAAAGTTATCAAGAGAGCTTGTGCTTTCGTCAAAAATCACAATCTTTGATTTCCTCAACATTGCTCTTGCAATAGAAAGCCTTTGTTTTTGCCCGCCAGAAAGTTTTATTCCACTTTCTCCAACTCTTGTATCAACCCCTTTAGGCAAAGAAAGCACAAAATCATATAGTGAAGACTTTTTTAGTGCTTCAACTATTTCTTCATCTGTTGCATCACTTTTTGCAAGAAGCAAGTTCTCTTTTATGGTCATATCAAATATATATGGAAACTGATTGACAAAAGAAAAAGCATTCCTCAGACTTTCCTTATCAAAGTCATTGATATTGTGGTTATCAATCAACACTTCTCCAGAGTCCGTTTCATACATCTTTGTCATAAGATTTAGAATCGTTGTCTTTCCGCTCCCACTTCTACCAACAAAAGCAACAGTTGTATTTGCATGAATTTTAAAAGAAAGATTGTCAAACACTTTGTTTTTAGAAATAAGTCTTTTCTCTCTATTGTAAGATTTCTTTTTCTTTAGACGTTTGCCTTTCTCTTTATCCACCGCCACCCATTCATATTCTTTGAATGTGTAAGAGACATTTTTAAATTCAACATTGCCTTCTTTAATATCAATATGGTGATCGCCAAACTTTTCTGTTACAAATTCGTCTTCATCAAAAAGCGAGAATATTCGGCTTTGAGAAACACGTATATCAACGATGCTGTCAGAAATTTGGCCAACACCACGCGAAACAGTGATAAGTGAATCACGATTTGAATATACGATCATAAAGGTAGCAACTGTCAAAAGTACTGGTGTCTGACTTAGCATCCAAATGCCAAGAACAAGCATAAGAAGTGTGCCAATATTGATAACAAAATCTCTCGTTTCCCAAAATTTTAAGTCGGTTAAGTCAAGCCTATTTTTTGCACGACGATAGCCATCATAATCTTCCTTTGAAACCTCACTCAATCTCGTTTCAAGTCCTAAAGATTTTATATCTTTTTCACTTCTCACGATTTCGGTTGTTAAAGAATGAATATCGTCACTTTTGCTACGTACAGCATAACGATTTTTTCGCCTTATTCTTACACGATTTACTTCAAGTGTAATTCCAATAGCAATGATAGCCAGAAGTATAAGAGAAATCCAAATATTCAACGTTGCAATATACACAACTATGAT
The DNA here is from genome assembly GCA_904397185.1 of uncultured Clostridia bacterium. Lineage (GTDB taxonomy): Bacteria > Bacillota > Clostridia > Christensenellales > UBA1242 > Caccovivens. The sequence continues at coordinate 1,273 of CAJFOL010000098.1, read as the reverse complement.
TGCCGCTGACAAAATTGTCATCACCTTTTCTGCAATGCCCGCCAGTTTATCCACAATTCTTGCTGGGTCTTCAACGATTCTTTGCACAAACGTTCCTGTGTCATGATCGTCAAAAGTTTTTGAATTTAAAACAAAGGATTGTTTTGCAAGATCAAGATTTAAATCTGCCATTATCTTGTTTGAATACTTATAATAGATATAGTTTGTGCAATATGAACATACCCATTGAAAAATTCTAATACCAATCACTATCACAGTTAAAATCAGTGCATGGCTATATCTTGCCAAAGTTATATCTTCTATCACCTTTGCAAGATAAATTGACATAAAAGCATCACAAACTCCTGCAATAAAAATTAAAACTATATATAAGCAAATTTGAGATTTATAGTTTCTTAAATACTTAAAAATACTCGCCTTCTTTACATTTTCCTTGTTGTCTACTATTTTTCTTCTGTTCATTTGTAATTATTATATCAATAACATACTTTTAGTGTCAAGAAAATAATTTCAAATGGTCCATAGAAAAATTAAATGCAATAAAAATGCCTAACAAAAAAGGTTGCAATCGGTCAAAATGTTTAATGACCAAACCACCATTTAAAAGGAGTTACTACCTATATCTAATTTATCACGTTTTTATTAAAGTTTCAAACATATTAAATTTAAAAAACGTTTTGTGCTGAAAATAATAATAAAATTAAAAACTAATAAACAATTTTTAAAAAACACTTGCAAAATAAAAAAAAATATGTATAATAGATAGTGTAGATTTTAAGATCCGCAACTTTTTAGGCAAGATATTAAGCGATTTTAATTATTGTGGAAACATAATAATATAGAAAGTGGCGAGGGAAAATCATACAAAGAGTTATAATAATATGGAGAGATGGCTGAGCGGTCGAAAGCGGCGGTCTTGAAAACCGTTGAGGTGAAAGCCTCCTGGGGTTCGAATCCCTATCTCTCCGCCAATTGTGAGCAATCCGAACACTTTGTGTTTGATTGCTCCTTTTTATTTTCTATATATTCAATTTCTTGTGATATATCCGGCTTTTCACTTAACTTTAATTGTTTAGTCTTATCACTTGTTATATTAAAGTAAATTTCACAATGGTCATCGTATAAAACAACTTTATTTACAAACATATCAATAAGTCTTTGTTTTGCATTTTCAAGAGAATAATCCAAATCTTTAAAAGATTTCAAATATTCATACACAAGTTCTTCACTTAATGGTTTGATTGTTAGCATTTGTCTGCTAGCAATTTTTTCT
>CAJFOL010000097.1 GCA_904397185.1 uncultured Clostridia bacterium | reverse complement strand
GCTGGTCACACTATCTGGAATATTTATACTTGTCAAACCACTACAACCATAGAATGCCTCATCACCTATGCTGGTCAATTGTGAATTGTCACCAAATGTTACACTAGTTAAACTGCTACATCCTTTGAATGTAGAATAACGTATGCTGGTAACTTTATTAGGTATAACTAAATCTCCTGTCAAACCGCTACAATTATAGAATGCATAAGGACCTATGCTTTCTAAGCTTGTGCAATTACTTAAATCCACAATTTTCAAACTGCTACATCCTTGGAATGCATTATCACTTATGCTGGTCACTCCATCTGGTATATTTATACTTGTCAAACTGCTACATAAATAGAATGCTCTTTCACCTATGCTGGTCACTCCATTTCCTATTATCACACTTGTCAAGCTGCTACATCTATTGAATGCATCATCACCTATACTGGTCACTGTATAATCACTGCCATCAATATACACGCCATCTTCTCGTAGTGATATTGTACTTGGTATGACAACATTTGTGTCTGTTCCAACATAATCTGTTACTGTTGCTGTTTTTGTATCTTCATTTACTGAAAATGTAAAATCTTCATAAGTCTTTGGGACATAATATTGATCAAAGAGATTTATTTGATAGTTAAAGTCAGCAGATACTGAATTGTTTCTATTCTCCACTGATAAAGTTATTGTAAAGGTTGTTTCATTATCAGTTGAGCCTGTATCTGGTTGCAATATGATATCACTTGCATTCTCGTATGGCACATCACTACCAACCACCTTTACTTCTTTCTTAAAGTTTGCTACTGTGCTTGTGATTGTATCATTAAGATTTACTCTAAGTGTATTTTGGGCACTTAAATTCTCTACCTTGATTGTCACTTCTATCGGTGTCGCTTGGTCATCAAATAAAAGATTTAAGTTATTCCACACTGTATCATCACCTTGTGTACCTTCTGCCGAGTATGTAACATCAAGATTTTGTGGCTCTGATGTATCATTTGCGATACTACCTGTCACTCTTGCGTAAACATCTGTTGCGGTAAAACTTATACTACCACCCATGTTTACTGTCGCTTTCTCTACTGCAAATACGCCCATAAGCATTAATCCAAGCACTAAGAAAAATGCTGATATACTTGCAGTAAGTTTCATTTTTAAAGACATATATTCCTCCTTTGTCTTAACTTCTCTTTGATAACACTGCTACTGTTATCCTTGGTAAAACTCCGCTTGTATGTGTTAATCTTTCAATCACCTATGCCTTCCCCAATAGTATGCACTTGTTTAGTAAAATTTAACCAGCAATATGTACAATAAAACGCAAAATCTCGACAAATTTTGCACTTTACAATCCCATTATACATAATTGAAAAGTGTTTGAAATATAGGTGCCGTCATAATGTAGTCATTTTGTTTGCCAAATTTTAAAATTTTTTAATTTTCTTTAACAAAACCCCCATTTTTGACCTTTTTTGTCCAATTTTCAACTCATTTTCTTTGTCATAGTTCAATTTTTTGCCATTTTTATAAATAGACTTTTTTCGGTTATTGATATCTTTCACCTAGCAATTTTATAAAAATGAACCAAATTAACTTATAACAAAAATCCAATTATGTAAAATTTTGATTGTACTGTATCACCAATCAGTTGTTACCAATCACCCCTTGCGGGTCCTTGTCATGGTGAAATTTCTAGAAGAAATTTCGTCATGGGTCGGAGGGGTAGGTAGGAGGGGAACCTAAAGCAATTTTAATGATTTATCGTTTAAATTGCGTCTTTTAGCGGTCTCTTGCTTTGCAAGTGCCCGCGTTAAAAGTTGGGTGCCACCCTAATTGTGATACCCTATTTTACCCCCCCCGCATTTTTTGTCAAGCAAATTGACACACTTCGCTAAAATTTACCACCAAAAAATGCTACTACCATTTACTGCCTTGTCAATATAAGGATTTTTTATATGTGGCGAAGCCACTTTTTTATATTTTTTCTTTGCTTAAAGCGCTTTAACACATTCCAATCTTTAAACTAAGAAGTCTTTTAAAATTTTTAAAGCATTCTTTTCAAGACGAGAGACCTGTGCTTGTGATATGCCTATCTCTTCGCTGACCTCGGTCTGTGTCTTGCCTACATAGTATCGCATGAGCAAAATCTCTTTCTCCCTTGCAGGTAAAACCTTGATTGCATCCTTAATGGATATATTTTCATATAGATTGTCATCGGTATGCTTTGTGTCGGCTATTTGGTCAAGCAGTTCAATGGTCTCAGTCCCGTCATTATATATAGGGTCGGAGAGCGACACCGTCTCACTTATAGCATCGAGGGCGAAAGTCACAATCTTTGGCGACAATTCCATTTCGCGGGCAATCTCCTCAATGGTCGGCTCTTCTGCCGATTTTTTGGCAAACATATCCTTGACTGAAAGTGCCTTGTAGGCGATGTCACGCAAAGACCTACTCACTCTCACAGTGGTGTTGTCACGGAGATAACGTTTTATTTCACCGACAATCATCGGCACGGCATAGGTCGAAAACTTGACATTGAGACTTTCATCAAAATTGTCAATCGCCTTCATAAGCCCAACACACCCCACTTGAAACATATCATCCGCCCTGTCGCCTTTGCTCCCAAAGCGATGTACAACAGAAAGCACCAGCCTAAGATTTGCAACAATAAAATACTCTCTTGCACGTTGGTCGCCCCTCTTTATTTTCTCCATAAGTTCAAGCATATCACTGCTCTTAAGTTTTGGAAGTTTTGTGGTATCCACTCCCGCTATACTGACTTTTGACGACATACCTACCCCCTATTGTTTTAGGTATATCTTTTGCAAAAGAATAAAAAAATATACATTTTTAATAAAAAAAATACCTAAAAAATTAATCAAAATATTATTTTTTAGGCTTTTTCTTATAATTTTTAATTTAATATTTTAAATAAATGTTTTCTAATTTTTTGTCTTGTTTTTTCAATATTTTTAATAAATTTATATTTTTTTGTTTTTTAGTTAATTTTTGTTTATTTTTATTATTTTTTAAATATTTTTAGTTTTTATTTTCAATGCTTTTATTTTTAAATAATTTTCATATTAATAAAATTTTTCTATCTCCTGTCTCATATCATTCAAAATACGTTTTTCAAGCCTTGAGATATAACTTTGACTTATGCCGAGTTTGAGAGCGACCTCTCGTTGAGTGAGTTCTTGATGTCCCATAAGTCCATAGCGAAGCACCATGATTTCACGTTCTCTTGCATTGAGCCGTCCAATAAGTTCGTTTATAATCTGCCTATCTGCAGGCTCGTCTACCGCTTGTGAGACGACATCTTCATCGCAGGGAATAATATCCGACAGCACGAGTTGGTTGCCGTCATTATCTTCGCAGAGAGGCTTATCAAGACTGATATCATTCTTGATTTTTGACGTCTTTCGAATTTGCATAAGAATCTCATTTTCAATGCACCTAGAAGCATAGGTTGCAAGGCGGATATTCTTGTCCACTTTAAAAGTCCTGACCGCTTTAATAAGTCCAATCGCACCGACAGAGATAAGGTCCTCAAACTCAATGCCTGTGTTTTCGAATTTCTTTGCAATATATGCGACAAGGCGAAGGTTATGCTCTATGAGTTTTTCGGTTGCACTCATATCCCCCTGTTCTTTTAGGACAAGAAGTCTGTTTTCTTCGTCTGGCTCAAGTGGTGGCAAAAATTCATCGTTACCGCATACATAACATACTATATTTTTTACATCCAAAAAAGAAAATTTATGTGTCAAATTATATAAGAATTGCCTAATTTTAAATATCAATCTTTTCATTCTCTCCTCCTTAAACAAGAGCATTATTTAAAAGTATTTTCTTTCCAAAACTCTTGTCAAACTGTGAAAAGGACAGCCCGACCGCAACGTCTTTAAAGCACTTTTCACTGTTCAAAACGACTTCATCGACAGTAAAGACCAAAATGTTTGTACCACTTCCTATACTATTAATCTTAATATAATGCCCATCTTTGACAAGCGACCTATCAAAATTTTTGGTCAAGGCATTAATATAATTTATATTTTGATAAAGTTTATTAAATACCTCAAACGTGACAAGAATAATAGGTTTTTTTGTAATATTGTCATACAGCACATTTCCGCTGTCAAGATAGCCCTCTTCATAGACAACTTTGTCACCATCTTTGAGCATAACATTGAAAGTAAACTTTGCTATTTTGTCCTTTCTCTGTTGCAATAAAAGGATAGATTTAGAGGCTATGTAGACTATGCTTCCTATCAAGCATACTAAAAATAGCGGGTAACTTCCAAAGACATTTTCTACTGCATAACACCCTCCGCCGAACAGAAAAGTGCAAAGTAAAACAACTGTAAACTTTGTCAAAAACTGTTTTATATTTTTCACTTGAAAACTTATTGCCACCATAATGTTGCAGGTAAAAACAATCACAAGAAGTTTTAGTTGCCATGCAAGCGAAAACATAGGCAGAATTATTGCAATTACACCCGCTAAAAGTGCCGAAAGTAGCCACAGTCTCGCACGATCTTTTAAAAATATGCCTGTTAGTTTTAAAATAAAAGAGTTCAAAAATAAGTTAATAAAAAGAGCAAGTTCAATTTCTATCTCCATTTTTCACTCCTTGCCCTATTTTAAAATAATTAAACAAAATTACAAAAAAGAAAAATATATAAAAAAATCGAAAATTAAATAAAAATTATGAAAATTTTTATTTTTAATTAAAATTAATCTATAAAATTGAAATTTAAATGTTTACTAATTAAAATAAATATATTAAAAAAAGCATATCAGAAAATAACTGATATGCTAAATTTATTTGATATTTAACCAGATTTTATTATTTTTTATTTTTTCTAAGTTTTTCAATCCATGGTGGAACATTTGTTGATTTTACATCCACTCTTGAAGAAGAGATATCGTCATGATGCTCTACAGAGACGTTTGGTCTAGCCATTTCTTCCTCTCTTTCTTTTTGGACATAGTTTGAGAACATACTTCTTGCATCAAACTTTGGCTTTTGCCCCATAGAACCAATAGAGCGGGCATTTTCCATTTCTTTTTTCTTTTCTTCTTCCTTTCTCTTCTCATCGGCAGGGCTTGGGAAGCCAGTTGCAATCAAGGTTATTTCAACCTCATCATGCATATTTTCATCTATGCAAGTACCAACGATGATATTGCAACCCTCATCAACGACCTCTCTTACAAGTGCGGCAGACTCGCTGACATCATCTTGAGTCAAGTCACTTCCACCTTTAATATTGATAAGAATTCCAGTTGCACCCTCAATAGTTGTTTCAAGAAGTGGGCTTGCAACCGCTTGTTTAACAGCATCAAGAGCCTTATTGTCTCCAGTACCATACCCAATACCCATATGAGCGAGACCTTTGTCTTTCATGATAGTTGTTACGTCAGCAAAGTCAAGATTGATAAGACCTGGGTATACGATAAGGTCAGATATACCTTGGACACCTTGTCTTAAAACGTCATCTGCGAACCTAAATGATTCTGAAATAGGAGTTTTCTTTGGTACAATTTGAAGAAGTTTCTCGTTTGGTATAACAACGAGAGCATCAACGTACTTTCTAAGTTTTTCAAGACCTTCTTCGGCATTTCTTGCTCTGACTGGGCCTTCAAAACTGAACGGCTTTGTGATAACTGCAATGGTAAGTATGCCAAGTTCCTTCGCAATTTGTGCAATTACAGGAGCCGCACCCGTACCAGTACCGCCACCCATACCAGCAGTAATAAACACAAGGTTTGTACCTTTCAACATTTCAGTGATAGAAGTTTTGCTCTCTTCTGCAGCCTTTTGTCCAATTTCAGGTCTAGCACCTGCACCGAGACCGTTTGTGAGACGTTCTCCTATTTGAAGTCTTGTCTCTGCCTTGCTAATTAAAAGTGCTTGTTGGTCGGTGTTGACTGCGACAAACTCAGCCGAACTAACCCCAGCCTCAATCATACGGTTGACAGCATTATTTCCGCCACCGCCGACACCTACGACTTTAATCTTTGCAACAGAAGTCCTCATATTATCCATAAATTTCTCCTTTATTTTTGAAAAACATGATTTATTGTCTATATTGTAGTACATTTTGAATAATTTTGCAAACAAATCTATAAAAATTTTTGAAAAAATGCATAAACTTACAAAATTTTTATTAAATCATGCATAATTATACATTTCTAATTATAGCAGACTTATCAAAATAATCAAGGGGTTTATTCAAATTTCTTTAAAAATTTTGCTTTTTATTGTCCAAATCTAGCATCTTTCGCTCAAAGCACTATTGAGTAATGAAAAGATTGAAGCAAGTTCGGGCTTATCTTTCCCTGGGAGTGGCGGTTTGCCGTAACTTACGTTTCTACCAAGACCTTTGCCTAAATAGTCTCGTCCGCCCTTAATTTTTGTTATCCCCGCTCCTGTGAGGTAAACTGGAAGATAGGTCAAATATTCGCTTGTGTTCATCTGTACACATTTTGCAATAACCTCGCTAAGTTCGTCAATACGGTATGACACCACTTCATTCGCACTTGCCAGTGGCACCTTTATAACCTTTCCAACGTCCGCTGATATTTCATAGTTGTCGTTTGGCTTGCCTTTGAGTGATAATACTATCTGTCTTTTTAGTTTGTCCGCCTCGTTCATAGACAAATCAAAGGCTTCGGCAAGGTCGTTGGTGATAAATCCGCCCCCTCGCGAAAAACTTGTCAGGGCATAGAGACCATTTCCTTTCACAAATGCAATACTTGTCGTCAAGTCTCCTACGTCTATCAGAAGGTTCAAATCTTCCCTTCTCTCTTTTGGAATTATGTACAAAGCCTCAGCAAGTGGCTCAGATAAATACTCAACACTTTCAAAACCAAGCCCAGCGATGATGTTATTAAACATATCAATAAACTTCTTATCAGCATAGACTATTGAAAGGTTCGCCGTTATGTTGGAAGCAATTTCGCCAAGCGGGTCAAAAGTTATCCGTCCATCGTCAAGGTTATAGGATATAGGGCTTACCGACACAACCTCGACAGATGAGTTCTTCGCCTTCTCGCCTGCCATATAAAACAGTGAGTCGATGTCAGCCTGCTTAACTTTACGTCTTGAGCCAAAATTGATAGACACAACCGTCCTTGTGACCGATGAAAATTCTGCTGGCACACCAATGTATACCTTATTTAAATCTCTGCTCGCAGTGGCATCGAGGTCTTGAATAACTTGACCAAAAAGAAGCGACAATTTTTCAGGCATAATAAAATCGCCTTGATAAAAGCCGTCATACTCATATTCTTTATAACCTCGAATGTTGAAGGTGTTGTTGAGCCCTTTTTTAGCAAGGATAGCACGAAGTTTTAAAGACCCGATATCAAACACCAGAGCAAAGTTATCCTTCATATATCCACCTATTAATAAAATAATAACTCAAAACTTATGTATTGTCAACATATTTTTGCTTTTAGGATTATTATTTATTTATAACAAATATATAATATCTATTTATAACAATATAATAATTATATCCGCTAAAAAAGTTTAAAAATACTAAAGTTTATGCTATCATAAAAGAAAAGGAGAGGCTATGATAGGAGCAGTTATTGGTGATTTGGCAGGCTCGGTATATGAATACTACCAATTTTATAAGACCCAGCCACTAAAGATTGAAAAGATTTTCCCAGATGGTGCTTTCTTTAGTGATGATAGTATTTTGACGGTCGCCATCGCAGATGCAATAATAAATAAATGCGACTATGGACAAAAGTTAAAAGAATATGGCAAAAAATTTCAAGATTACCTGCCAGAGGGAGTTCCATATTTCAAAAAGATGTTCTCTCAAAGTTTTATGAGTTGGCTTGACGGCGATAATGTCGGCGAAAGTAAAGGCAATGGTGCCATGATGAGAATCTCGCCTATTGGCTGGCTTTTTAATAGCGAAGAAGAAGTCATTAAAAATGTTAAACTCGCAACCATGCCTTCTCACAATACTAGCGAAGCGATAGACTGCGCAACTTTAGTAGCCCTCACAATCTTCTATGCAAGACAGGGGCTAGAGAAGGATGAAATCTATCAAAAATTAAATTTACCAAAGGAAAAACCAAGTGTCACAAAGTTTAACTACACCTGCTCGGATACAGTAGACCTTGTGTTTTATTCTCTTTATAAGGGGAAAGACTTCGAAGACTGCATTAAAATCGCCTTATCTTTTGGTGGCGACACAGATACAAATGCCTGCATAGTGGGAAGTATGGCAGAGGCATTTTACGAAGTGGAAAAAGAGTTACATGACACGGCACTATCATATCTGCCGAAAGATTTTGTAGATATTATTAATAGATGCGAAAATATCATTAATAGCGAAAAAGAAAGATAAAGAGGTCAAAAAATAGGAAGAAAATTAAATCTCCCTATTTTTTAGTTTTAAATAATTAATTCTTTGTGTACAACTTAGACTCAATGATATCTTTACACAAAAATTTGGAAATAACAGTCACTTTCATCATATTCTCTGTAATCATAATAATTTCTTATCTCAATGGTGGCGGTCTTTAAGTTTTCTTCGGTCAAAAGCACATCTTCGCCGTCAATAGTTACACTCTGCCCTATAAAATCATAAATCTGAGAGAATACGTCAAGCATAAGTGCCGTCTTGTACCTAAGCCCATAACTTGAATTGATGATTTTAAAGGTCTGTCCAGAAAAAAATTTGAGTTCTATTATGTCTACTTCTCTGCCAAGGTTATCATCAAAGGTCGATGCAAAAGTTATACTCTCAATCATCTCTTTCTGCTCGTTGAGAGGACGGTTGTTTTCATAGAGGGCGGAATATATTGGCTGTGAATTTGTCACTTGCAAAAATTCCCCCACCGCATAACTTGTCCCGTTCACTTCAAGCCCGTTTAAAAGTATAGCATCAGTCTGCTCAGGGTTATACTCACCTATAATTTCAAGCACTTTGTAGTCCTCGTCAACTATATAGCACTGCCCATTATGTTCGACCGCAAAGACCTTTTGTCTCTCGGCAATATGGATGACAAAAGATGACGGAAAGACCGTCTCAATATTGACCACCTTGACATACGGGTTGGCTC
>CAJFOL010000096.1 GCA_904397185.1 uncultured Clostridia bacterium | reverse complement strand
TTTTTTATTAATTTTCAAGATTTTGGCTTTGTCTTAATTATTTTTCATTTTTTTGTTTTTATTAATTATCATTTTTTAATTTGTTCTTTTATTTTTACGTTTTTATTTTATAATTTGTTTTTATTATGTGATTTTTTTATTTAATTTTTATAATAATTAATTATTAATTTTTATTTGATTTTCTATCCATGTCATAATCAAATTGACAACAAAATCTATTTCGTAGGTATCAAGCGGTTTACTTTTTGGTATTTTATGCCATTTTTCAAGACAGCCTCGACAACAGGTCGCCGTTGCGTGCTGGGCAATAAAGACGGGGTGACCTCTCATGGGAGTTTGTTTGCCATCATTCGGAGTTGGATAGGGTGCCAGCCTTTTTGAGATAAAATCATAGGCATGACGTCTTATCGTTTTAAGTCCTTTTTTAGTAATATAATCAAAATCGGATCTTTTTAAGTGAAATTTTGCTCTAAAATTTGATTTTTTCAATCTTTCTAGTATATCTTGATAATTTTCCATAGATAAATTATATCACAAAACCAAAATATTTTTTATTAATGTTGCAATTTTTTGTGGATTTTGCTAAAATTATATCGCTATGAAAATATGTGTTATGACTCTTGGGTGCAAGGTCAACAAGTATGAAAGTGATGCACTCATCTATAACTTAAAACTTAAAGGATACCAAGCGACAGACAAATTTGAATCTGCCGATGTCTATGTTATAAACACCTGTGCGGTGACCGCTGAAGCCGAGCGAAAATCACGACAGATGATAGCAAGATGCAAAAAATATAATGAAAATGCAAAGTTTTTTATATGTGGCTGTGCAAGTCAAAAGAATAGTGGTCAATTCTTAGAAAAGGATGCAACTTTTGTCAGTGGGGTGGCTGGAAAGATAAAAATCTCAGAATATATTGACAAACTTGCAAAACATGACAGAAGATTGCTAAAAAAACGTGATAGGACCGAAAAACCACCAAAAGATTACGAGGACGATTTGTTTGCCGAACAGTCGAGGACAAGGGCATACATAAAAATTCAAGACGGCTGTGATAACTTCTGCTCATACTGTATCATACCATATCTTCGAGGACGTAGCCGTTCACGAGCGATATTTTCAATCATCAATGAAGTGTCAAAACTTTCTAAGGACATCAAAGAGGTGGTGCTTACTGGGATAAATGTAACCGATTACAAGATAGATGGCAAGCCGTCACTACTTTCAATTTTGACCGAACTTGATACCTTTGGATTGAGACTTAGATTGTCGTCCATGGAAGATAGTTTGATTAGCGAAGAGTTTGTCGAGGGTTTAAGTAGGCTTGACAATTTCTGTCCACACTTTCACCTTTCACTTCAAAGCGGAAGTGACAGTGTTTTAAAGCGGATGAATAGACATTACACAACCAAAATGTTCAAGCAGTCAGTTGATTTGATTAGAAAATACTTCCCGCTTGCTGGCATAACCACCGATATTATTGTCGGTTTTCCAAATGAAAGTGATGAAGAATTTAGACAGACCTACGAATTTGCAAAAGAAGTAGGCTTTTCACAACTGCATATCTTCCCTTATTCAAATAGAGAGGGTACGGTGGCATCAAAACTCTATAGGGATCTACCAAAAAGTATAAAACAAAAGCGGTTTGAAGAACTTGACAAGTTAAACACCCAGTTAAAACTTGATTTTATTAAGAAAAATAAGACGGGCAGTGTGCTAATTGAAGAGCAAATTGACGGATACTATGTTGGATACACCAAAAATTATATAAGATGCTATATACCAGCAAATGACAAAAAGGCGAGTGATGGTATTATTGACGGTATAGTGGAAGTTAAAATCAAAGAGCCTTTCCGCGATGGAGCACTTGCTAAAATAAAGTAAATTTAGCAAATAAAATTTTGAAAAGTTCTTGACAAAGACCTTCCTTTTCTATATAATATAATGGTAAAAACTGAAATTAGAAGGTGGTGAGAAAGATTGACAACTGTTAAAGTCGGCGAGAACGAAAGTTTAGAAAGTGCTTTAAAAAAGTTTAA
>CAJFOL010000095.1 GCA_904397185.1 uncultured Clostridia bacterium | reverse complement strand
TATGAGATGAGTGTGTAAAACACACAAATTCGCTAGAATTTATAAAATTTTATGCAAATAAAATTTTAACATCACATAGTTTATTTTGTAGAAAGTTAAAACAGAAAAAATATGTAAAAAAATCATATTAAAAAACAATGCAAATAGGTCTAAAAAACTTGTTTTGCATTGTTTTTTATTGTTTGCTTACAAATTAAAAATGCTAAATTTTCTTAGTGAAACATTTTAAACCGTTTGCACAAGAGATTGAGTTATTCTCGTTAAAGCCCTTTTTTATGTAAAAGTCATACACTTTTTCTTCGGCTGTCAACACAACAGTCTCTACTTTGTTCTGCCTTAAATATTCTTCAAATTGTTCCATAAGTTTTGTTGCAATATGTTTATTCCTTTCACGTTCTACTACATAAAGTTCTTCAATATATCCAAAATTATACTTGAAAAACTTTTTCTCATCATGAAGTTTGACAATTCTAAACATAATAAATCCTACAATCTTGTTCTGTTCTTTGCATACAACACATTTTGTACCCCATTTTTTGCTTGAGTTTTCTATTTCGTCAAAAACTTTTGTGTCCTCACTTAAAGTAATACCTTCGCTAAGGTAATATTCTGCAAAAATCTTTTTAAATTCTTCTGTTTTAAATTTATCAAAATATTCAAAACATTCCATTATACTATTTATTTCCTACCCTTTTAAAATGCTCAAATGCTCTTTTTACAACATCGTCTATTGAAAATGAAAAAGGTTTTGTCCCGTTTAAATAAAACAAATACTCAATATTCCCGCTCTTTCCTTGAATTGGCGAAAAAGTTAGTCCACAGGCATAAAAGCCTATTGTCGGCAAATACAATAAAAAGTCTTTGAGTAGGTTCCTATGGATGGATGCATTTTTGATAACCCCTTTATATTTGTTTGCAATCTCCATGCCACACTCAAATTGCGGTTTAAACAAAATCACCATCTCAGGGCATCCGAAAAGTTCTTTAATTTTTGGCATGATATATCTAAGCGAGATAAATGATATATCGCCTATCACCATGTTTGTATCTTTCACCCTATCATATGAAAGAGAGCGAAAATCGGTGTTTTCAATGTTTACAACCCTCTCGTCTTCTGCCAAACTTTTGTCAAGTTCGCCCTTGCCAACATCTACGGCATAGACCCTTTTTGCCCCCTTTTCAAGTGCAACTTGTGTGAATCCGCCAGTCGATGCCCCAATATCAGTCACAATCTTACCAGTAAAATCAAGGTCAAAACTCTTCACTGCACCAAGCAATTTCTCTGCACCACGAGATACATATTTTGGATAGTCTAAAATTGTTATGTTTTCATTACATAATAGTTCATAAGAAGGTTTTAATATAGATTTTCCATCGACTAAAACGAACCCCTGTTTTATAAGTGATTGTGCCTTCTCTCTTGAATTTATACCTTTGTTTTCAAATAAATATTTATCTAATCTCATACCATTATTATATCACACATTTCATTATTTTCATAGTAAAATAACAAAAAAAATGCCATTTTATTATGACAAATTTTTGAAGTGTTTTTAATATGCAATAGTAAGGTTTTATGACAGGTCAAATCATAATGTCAGCGAACATCTCATCCAAATTTAATTGTAGTGCTTTTGCAAGTTTTACACAATCGACTATTGAAGGTGTGTTTTGATTGTTTTCCCAACGCGAAACAGTTTGCTGAGTGGAACCTATCATCTCGGCAAGTTTAAACTGCGACAATTTATATTCTTTTCTCCAATATTTTATTATATCCCCTACTTTCATACCGCTCCATAAAGGATTACACGAAGTAATTTCTCATATCCTATTAGTAAATTATACCCATTTTTGTGTATACTAATTCTTTCACACAAATATGTGTTGATAATCATTGATAATTGTTTTCTTTGTGGACATTTTGTGAAGAGGCTAACTGAGTTTGGGTCGCAGTGTGATATGTTTCGCTTGATAGGTCAATGGTAGCAGTCTTTTTGCCCTTTTCAAGTGCCATTTGAACCTTTAAAACGTCCGCTCTTCGAATAGAAAAACGAGAAAAGGTCATTATTGCAAGCGAAAGAAAAATGGTGCAACCAAAAAATACAATTAATCCTAGTCCATTTTGTACACTCATTGCTTGAACTGGCATGGCTGAGTCAAATTTTATTATATCAAGCAAGAAACCTATAATTAGTAATGCAATTGAGTTTGCAAGGTTATAGGTAAAGGTAAAATATCCCGTATAGGCTCCAGCATTGTTCTTGCCAGTTTTGAATATCTCAAGGGTTACACAGTCAGCATACATTGAAAAAGGCAAAGAGTACATTGCCCCCGCTCCTATTCCGCAGAGGATTAGGCATGGTATGGCTATCAAAAACATCGTTTCGGTAGGGATAAATTCGCGAAAGAGGAAGGTTATAACAGTTATAAAAATTCCAAAGACGATTGTAGATAGGGATATTATGAGACTGCGTTTCTTCTCCATCCTCTTTGAAAAATATACCCACATCGGCTGGCTGGCTATTGCACCGCCAAAAAGTGATATCAGAACTATTGATATTTGCGAACTTGAAAAGTGATAGCAATATGTGAAAAGGTGCATACCTACCGAGGTCAAAAAGGCAGAGGCTATTGTGGCAAAAGAATAGCCGAGTATTACCGCACGAAAATCCTTCTTTTTCAGCACGTTAAAGTAGCCAGATAGCAAGGTCGTCAGGCTGAACTTCTCTTTTGGCGACTGCAAACTGTACACCTTATACTTGTGGACATGGCGAAGTGATGAGAATATTGTTATCAGTCCAAAAAAGATGAGCAGTGCCGAATTTATACAGGCGATTGTGATATATCCCTCCTGTGTGTACTGCTGTTGGATGGAAAGGGATATTGAAGTCATAAAAAAGTACATAAGTACACTTGGCAGTATCATTCCTATTATGTTGAAAACTGTCTTGAAACTTTGGACCTTGGACTGCTCGTTATAGTCAGGGGCTATATCTATCGCTAAGGCAGAGTAAGGTGTGCCAAAACAGGTGTTCGCACTCTCAATGGCAAGCATTCCTATCAAAAGCCAAAAGAATTTGCCTATCTCTGGCAGGCTTGCAGGCATCGACCATATGCAGATATTCAAAAATGCTATCACAAATATCCCGAAAAACATAAAACCAAGTCGTTTGCCAAAAAATTTGTTCTTGGTGTTGTCCGACAAATAACCTACAAGTGGGTCGCTTACACCATCCCAAAGTGATGATATGGCTATCGCTATGCCGACCAGTGAACCTGATATACCCATAACCGCCGTTGCAAAGAACATTATAAAATTATTCAATGTTTGCGACATTGAACTGTAGCCAAGCCCACCTATTCCATAGCATAATTTTGTGCCAAAACTTAGATTTTTCTTCACTGTAATAATCTATGACAAGCATCCCTTAATTATCACAATTTTTGGGTGCGAGACTTTGTTCGGGCGAGACTTTGCTCGGGTGCGAGACTTTGCTCGGGTGCGAGACTTTGTTCGGACGAGACTTTACTCGGACGAGACTTTACTCGGACGAGACTTTGTTCGGGTGCGAGACTTTGTATGCCTGTGCGGGTCGCACAGGCATACCTTTTGTTTTTGCGAGCAAAAAACAAAAGAAACGAAAAAAACTTTTTTCGTTTAAAGTCTCGCACCCCAAAAATTCCAAAACACCCTTTTATAACACGGGCATCCTAAATTCCATCCCCCCCTAACTTAAAGCGGTCAGACTGGCATCGGAAATCTCACCCGCTAAATCTCAAAACACCCTTTTATAATACGGGCATACAAAATCGCACCCGCTTTAGGAAGGTCTCTCAACTATCCTAAATCTCACCCCCAACATCCTTAAAATTTATCAACAAAAAAACTTAAAGGCATACAAAATCTCAATCGCAGTTTTCCAAAGCATCACCTACTTAGAAAGGTTACAAAAAAAAGACACTCAACTAAAATGCTGAGTGCCTTTATCTTTTGTAATTCGACCTATTTTACCATATGTACCCTTTTTCTTTTGTATTTCATAAGGCAAATAATGCCAAATTTCTTTTGTAAAAGGTTATCTTTAGTATATCAATAGGTTTTCTCATTTGTAACTTTTTTTGTCATCCTATGTAACTTAGGTGTTTATCTTTTGTATCTTGCCCACTTACTCATCGTCTTGATTGTCCTGCACATCCTCTTCCTCTTCCACTATTTTAGGATAAAGAAGTTTTTGTGCAATTTCAAATCTAGTCAAATTATAAGGGGCAAGTTCAACGATTTTTCGCTCAACAAGTTTTAAAAGTTCATCACTTTCCTTGCAAGGCTCTATTGGAAGTCTTAGGGTAACCCCTTCGCGTTCCACTGTCTTTTTGGTCTTTATATCTTTATAGGTCGCTTTTTCGTAAACAAGTTCCGCCCTATATCCACTGCCACAGATAAGTTTATACCTATCATTTGAAATATCAATTTCAATTTTAGGTTCCACCTTTTTGACCACGTCATCAACGTCAATTGTAAACTGCGTGGTAAAGGCATTTTCAATAGTTTGAGACAACTGCATTGAGTAGTCGCTTGGCTCTTCGTTATCGTCAAGTCTGCCTAAGATATAGGTCTGTGTCGGTCTTTTAAGTTCCCCCTCAAGAAGGCTTATCTTCTTTACTCGTAGGTAACGTTTCCCGCTTTCTTTAACGGTTGAGATGATTATGCCAGCCTCAGTCAAAGTATTTTCTGGGACATCGTAGATAATTTCCACCGTTTCAGCCTTGCCTAAACTTGCTATGCGGTAGAATTTTAAATTTTCGTTAAACTTGGCATAGACGTCCTTAAACTCGCTATAGCCAAGAAGCACGAAATGATATTCTCTAAAATTTTCAAATTCTACCTGCTTGTTTTCCAAAACACTCCCCTTTTTCTTTTGACAACTATATAATACTATAATTTGAAACAAAAATCAAACGTTTGACAATTTTTTCTCAAAAAAATTTCTACTTAGATTTGTAAAAAATACAAAATACTTCCTAATTTGATAATATTCGACAAAAAATTCATTCTTTCTTATTTTAAAAACAAAAAATTTTTATGACTAAAAAATGTGTTACGAGAGAATAATTGTTTATAACCTACAAAAAAAAGGAGGAAAAATGGACTTCAATACTTCAGTTACCAAAGAAAACTTGGCACGGGCTTTTGCTGGGCTCTGTCAAGACCATGCAAGATATGTCTTTATTGCCAAAAGTGCTTTGAGAGAGGGATATGGTTATGTCAGCAACCTTTTAAACAGAATCGCATCCAACAAAATCGCTCATGCCTCAAGCCTTTATTCTATCATTCTTGAAAAGATAAAAAAATCTAAGGATAACGTCAATATTGAAGCAGGTTATCCTTTTGAAAATCATCTTCTTAAGACCTCACTTCTCGACTCGGCTGAGATTGAATACCATCAAGCGAAAAACGTCTATCCTCACTTTTCTAAACTTGCAAGTGACGAAGGTTTTGAGGATATAGCACAGCACTTTCTTTTAATTGCCGAGGTCAGCACCAAAAATGCCCAACTTCTGCACCAACTGGCAGATAAATTTGAAAACAAGAGCCTCTACTCATCCAAAGAAAAAGTAAACTGGGTCTGTTCTAACTGTGGGCACACCGATTTCAGTAAACAGGCATGGGATTTTTGTCCGCTGTGTGGCTATCCTAAAGGATATGTTATTCCTCCACTAGATGATTTAAAATAGGTCGTTTCGAGTTTTTGGTTTTAAAAAAAATTGATAATGATTATAAAAAAAATCGCCTATTAAGTAAGCGATTTTTAAGTGATTTTCAAAAATGATTATTCTTTATTTGAAACAAGATTTTTAAAACTTTGACCAAATTTGAATACTGGAGTTACACCAGCAGGAATCATAATTTTTTCTTTGGTCTTAGGATTAATACCTTGCTTTGCTTCTTTCTTCTTAAGTTCAAATGTGCCAAAACCGTCAATAGAGATTTTTTCTCCTGTTTTTAAAGTATCGGCAATAGTTGCTGCAAATGCTTCAAAAGCAAGTCCTGCATCCTTTTGTGTGAAGTTTGCCTTATCTGCGAGTGCTTTAATAAATTGTTTTTTGTTCATTTAGTCATATCTCCTTTTTTATTTTTGGCTTTAAGCATACCGCCCAAACCTTGTTATTATTTTAGCACATTTTACCTTTAAATACAAACGATTTTAGGCTATATAGTAAAATAATTGATAAGTTCTTCCCATATTATAGCAAAAAACTCGTAAATCTTCTCCGCCCAACTCCATGGACCAGTCATTATGCTATAGCCGTTGCGGAAAATCTTTATCACTCTGCCGACAACTTTGTCAATGTCTGCCGTGCCGTTTCCCCTACTATCACTGCTTCCTGCCCGATTGTCGCCCAAGTAAAACACTTGGTCTGGTGCATCCTCACTCTTATCACATCCGACAATGAAAAATTTGACATCAAAACTCTGCTCCTGCCCGTTGACGTTTACAATAACCTCATGAGTAGGCAAGTTGTCATAACTAAGAAATTTATCATAGAAATCACTGTCATAATATGTGCCATCTACTTCAGTTCGCACTTCGCACCCTGTCCAATCATCGTAACTCAAAATATAATCTTCATACAAAATATACTCATCATCTTGCCCTTGATATACAATCTGGTCGACATCATCACCCGCCTTTATTCGAATAAAGCGAATTTCATACTCGCCGTTCTCGCCTACTGGAAGAAAAGTAATGCTTATTTGGTCGCCCTCAAGTGCCATAACACGTTTGATGACAGTATACCCATCCTCGCCTTCCTCTTCTGAGCGGTCAATAATGACAATATCGCCGTAATCAATATCCTGTGTCAATTTTATATAGACTGAGTCTTGATACCACTTGCCGTCAACGTTGATAGGATTTGGATTGATGGTCGGTTGCATGGACTTGTTTTCAATGGTTATATACTGATAACTCCTATTAAATACGTAACTCACCGACAACAAAGCGACAAGGAATATCGCCATAATCAAGACAAAACACATATACGTAGTTCGTTTCATTTCCGTATATATAAAGTCGGTAAAATAATAACGTTCGTCTCCTTTTTCAAATTTTGTCTTTTTGTATGGATAATTCACTAAATTTACTCCTATCGTTTTATAATAACACCTTTTTACAACTTAAGTCAAGCAAGTTTGGGGTGGCTGAGATACTTTTTGGAAGAGGTTGTTTGTCTAAATTTTATAACAAACCCCTAGGCTTGAGAGCGGAAGTAAACCCTAATTCCACTACTCACTTAATCGGACAGTCG
>CAJFOL010000094.1 GCA_904397185.1 uncultured Clostridia bacterium | reverse complement strand
TAGTTTGGATCAGTGTCCGATTAAGGTTATTTGTGTATAGACTGTGCTTCCGCTCTAACAGACCAACCAAATGTTGGACGACTATCCGCTCAAGTAACCATTGGTAAGTTCTGTATTTCCGCTCACATTTTCCAAATGCTGAAAAATGGAAAATAGAGAATAGTTCAAATGAGTTCTATTTAGTGCGGGAAAAATAATAGTTGAAAAAGTATAAAATTAAAATGTAATAAAAAAATCACTATTAACTCAAAAATAGTGATTTTT
The DNA here is from genome assembly GCA_904397185.1 of uncultured Clostridia bacterium. Classification (GTDB taxonomy): domain Bacteria; phylum Bacillota; class Clostridia; order Christensenellales; family UBA1242; genus Caccovivens. The sequence continues at coordinate 6,841 of CAJFOL010000094.1, read as the reverse complement.
TGTATGTTTATTTAATGTTTTTATATTTTTTTAATCTTATCTCTTCCCTTCCACCATCTTCAGACAGTCTTCTTTTGATAGGGTGTATTGTTCACCTGTGATCATATTTTTTAGGGAGTAGAGTTTGCTTGTCACTTCATTTTCGCCGACAATTAGGATAAATGGTATTTGCTTTTTGTTTGCCTCTTTCATCTTTGACTTAAATGAGCGGTTTTCATAGTTGATATCACATACAATTGTGCCGCCAAAATATGATTTGAGGCTTAAACACTCATTGAGTGTGTCACCCATAGGTATTATTTGAAGGTCAATGTTCGTCGGTTTGACCTCTTCAAGCATACCAGCACTGTCCATAAGGTCAAATAGGCGGGTAAGCCCAATACTCAATCCCACACCTGGCAATTTTTTATCGGTGAAGTATCCCGCGAGATTGTCGTATCTTCCGCCTCCGCAGACGGTCAAAAATTCTGGATGCTCTGGCATCATAGCCTCAAAGACGGTGCCTGTATAGTAGTTCTGTCCACGAATAATACCAAGGTCAAGCACATAACAATTTTCGTCAACTCCAAGAGCCTTGAGATACGACGATATTTCTTTAAGTTCACCCACACCTTTTTGGAAGGTAGGGTTGTCAGATAAATTCTCAATTTCGCTTAAAATATCATCAAATTTACCGCATTTTAGTGTTATTTCAATAAGTTTTTGACTATTTTCGCTTGATACACCCATTTCAAGCAACTCTTTAACTGCATTTTCTTTGCCGATTTTGTTTATTTTATCAAGCACGACAAGGATATCAGAAGTCTTTTCGCCTTCGCCAAGAGCCTCGCAGTAACCAAATAAAATATTCCTATTTGATATGTGGTTAAGTATTTTAAGTCCAAGTGCTTTAAAGACTTTGTCAACGATTGATAGACATTCAGCATCAGCAACAATTGGCAGTTCGTCAAGTCCTACAATATCGGCATCGCACTGTACAAACTCCCTAAAACGACCTTTTTGTGCCTTTTCTCCACGGAAAACCTTGCCGATTTGATAACGTTTGAAAGGAAAAGACATACTCCCAACATTCATAGCGACATATCTAGCAAGGGGAACAGTCAAGTCATAACGCATACAGATGTCATTGTCTCCCTTTTTGAAAGCATAGACCTCTTTGTCGATTGACCCACCAGACTTTGCAAGCAGTATTTCACTATATTCAAGCACAGGGGTGTCGAGTGGCATAAAAGCCGATTGTGAGTACACATTTTTTATTTTTTCCACCATTTTATCAAATAAAATTTGTTTTGCAGGTTCAAGTTCCATAAAACCCGACAATTTTCGTGGGGTAATAAGTCTTTTTTCGCTCATAATTTCTCCTTTAGGTTTAATAAATTATAGGGTATTGCCTGTTATGTTTAGATTTGCTTGCTTTACAAATTATTACATAAATATGATATAACATAACAGGTAAAAATCAAAGCAAAATCATATAAATTTATCAAAAAGTATGTGGAAGAGGGGATAGTTTAACCACAAAAGTTATCCACATTTCCACACTTAAATATTTATGCATAAGTGTTAATTTTTATGCAAAACGGGGTATTTTAGGGTTATACACGGTGAGTTATCCACATTTCCACACCAAAATTTCACTTTTTAGCATTTTTATCATGTAAAAACATTGATTTTTTATAAATTTTTTTAAATATTTATCTCAAAATACTTGACAAATTTTGATAAGTTTTTTGAAGAAAATATTTTTATTCGAGTTAGTTATTATATTATAAATATTTTTCACTTGATTTTGTATATTTATAAATAGTTATGCACAAGTTATCCACATTTTGATTGTTTAAACGGGCAAAATTGCTCGATTTTTTTGTTTTATTGACGATTATTCTTTGACTAATTTTGCTCCGCTGAGCAGAGTGCTTGGTTCACTTTCGCTGACAAAGAACAATTTATGCAAGGCTCTAGTCGATGAAACATAGAGTATATTTTTGTCAATTGTGTTGTGATAGTTGTCTTTTTCGGCATTTGGGATGATGACTGCATCAAATTCAATACCTTTTGCTGTAGCACAAGTGGTTATTAGGATACGATTGTTATAGTCTTCTGGTTCGGTCAAAATAGAGCAGTCAACATATTTTTTCAAATTCTTTTCAAGAGCCTTTGCCTCTTTGTTGCATTTGCAGATGATTGCTATATGGTCGAAAGAGGAGCATTCGCTATCTAGCAACTCTTTAATCTTCTTTGCCTGATTTGAGGTTTGATAAACTGTAGGCTCCTGTCCATGACGGTTTACAAAATCAATATTTTCAAGACCTATCATCGAATTTGCAAACTTTGCTATTTCTTTTGTCGAACGGTAGGTCTTGTTTAGTTTTATAAGTTTGCACCCTAAAAAGTCGGCGGTTATTTGCAAATATTCATTAGAAATATTTTTTTCAATGCTTTGGTTTACGTCTCCGACAACTATACAAGGACAGTGCCATAACTTTTTGAATAGATAAATATCTACTGGTGTAAAATCTTGCATTTCATCAATAATCAGATATTTTGCACTAAAATCATGGTCAAAGCCATAGAAGAAGTATTTTATAGCAAGATATGTGCCTTTATCCATATAGTCTATGGCTGGTCGCTTGTTGAGTTTTAAGTTCTCTCTTGCCATAAAAATTTCAAAAATCTTGTCAATATCTCGGATAGGGAAGAAAGTGTAAAGTATCTTTTTAAATCTGTCGCGAAGTCCGCGGTTCTGCTCCTTGGTGTAATGCCTTGCCTCAGTAAACACCATAGCATATTGCCAAGCGATTTTGTTTATTCTTTCGTATAGGTCAAGTCCTTTGAATGTCTTAAAGAACAACTCCTTTGTCTGCTCGGCAGGGAAGTCTATGGTTTCGATATTGTTATGGATATCCTCTTTGACAACATAGGATAGGTCTTTTGGCGAAAAAGTTTCAAGTAGTGGTCCTTTCAAAAATCTTAAAAGATTGTCAAGATATTCATAGGAGGATTTGTATGATATTTCGTTGAGTTCTTCCTGCTTTGGATTGGAAGCAATCTCATCAAGCATAGCCTCGCGCGATTGGATAGGTCTTTTTAACTCCGCTCTAGCAATTTGAGCGAAGGTGGTCTCTACAAGATTATCCTCGCCAAGTTGAGGTAACACCTCGGCAATATAACTTGAAAAAACGTTGTTAGGGGAGAGTATTTGTATATCACTGCTTTTAATCTGTCCTCTGTGTTTATATAGAAGATATGCTGCTCTATGGAGAACAATTGAGGTTTTTCCAGAGCCAGCAATGCCTTGCACAAGGATATTCTCATTCGTATCCTGCCTTACAATGCTGTTCTGCTCCTTTTGTATGGTAGATACAATCTGTTTCATTTTGACAGAGACGTTGTGAGACAAAATTTCCTGCAAAATCTCATCATTTATGGTCAAATCAGTGTCAAAATATGATAACAGTTGCCCATTTTCTATCTTGTATTGACGTTTGAGGAGTATTTCCCCATTGTGGACTTCACTTCCAGTTGTGTAACTCGCATCGCCCAAACTATAGTCATAATACATTGACGAGATAGGTGCTCGCCAGTCAGCAACATACAACTTTTGATTTTCGGAGATTGTGCCAAGTCCAATATATACGTGCTGAACCCTAGTTTTGCCCTCTGGCCTAAAGTCTATACGTGCAAAGTAAGGGGAGTTTTTCTGAAGGTTTAACCGCTTGACACTCCTATAGAACTCATCCTGTAAATATTCAATATTTGAAAGACTTGAGTAGTTGTTCGACAAATCTCCGCCAGCCCGCTCTTCATAGAAGTTGTCTGATAGGTCAGTAACACCTTGTTTTAAACGAAGTCGTGTCTCTTTAAACTTCTGTTTGCTTACCTCTATCTTGTTTTCTACAACTTGCAATGTCTTTTTTAAATATGCTTTTTCGTTTAACTCCATATTTCCCCCTCCTGCCTTTGATAGTTGATGGCAGAATATTTTTTCAAACAAAAAGGGCTGTGAAGTTGGAACTTTTGTCAAAGTTCCCATCAAAACAACGTGTTGTTTTGATGATTTTTAAACTGCGTTTAAAAATCAACTTCACAGCCCATATCTCAAAATATATCTTACTTAGCCAAAAAACTATCAAAAAGCGGTTATAATTTATAATCCGCCAAGTTTTTAGCCTCTTGCAGTTTTTCAATTTTTGATTTTTGCCTCAATGACTAAAAAATCAAAAGTGAACTTGCTACTCATCAACTTGAGAATTATTGTTTTGATTGTCAAGGATAGCACTTTTTTCTTCATTTGTCAAGTCTTCTTCGCTAAAACCTTGATTTAACTCAAGTTCTTCGCGGGTTTCCTCATCGCTTTGCAAATCTTGAGCCTGTTCGTCTTCCTTTTTTACCAAAGCCACACTGACGATTTTGTTTTCGTCTTTGAGTTTCATAATCTTGACACCCTGGCTTCCACGAGAGTGCGAACTTATTTGACTTACAGGTGTTCTAATAATCATGCCGTTGTCTGCAATAAGCATAATATCATCATCTTCAATAGATTGCTTCAAAGCGACAAGTTTGCCAGTTTTTTCATTGAAAGTGCCAGCCTTGATACCTTTACCACCACGACCAGTGAGGCGATAATCGTCAACGTCCGAACGTTTGCCATAGCCATGCTCTGAGATAGTGATGATTTGACTGCCAGGTTTGACTATTGTCATATCAACAATGTAGTCCATTTCGCTAAGTTTCATGCTCTTTACCCCTTGGCTATTTCGACCCATGGCTCGGACACGACTCTCATTAAAGCGGATACATTTGCCTTCATGAGTTGCAAGCAGTATATCATCATTGCCACTTGACACCTCAACACCGATGAGTTCGTCATTTTCAAGTAGTGAGATGGCAATTTTACCCATTTTTCTTATTGAGGCGAACTCTTCAAGCCTAGTTTTCTTGATAAGCCCGTGTTTTGTCGCCATAATAAGGTTGCCAGTTGCTCCCTCAGTGCGAGGAATAATGGTTGTAATCTTCTCTCCCTCGCTGAGCATAAGCAGATTGATGATAGAGCGACCTTTAGCCGTTCTTTGAGCCTCAGGCACCTCATAAGCCTTTATGCAGTACACTCTTCCAAAATTAGAGAAGAATAGCAGGTCATCATGAGTAGAGGAGGTGAACATATTTTCAATGTAATCTTCCTCTTTTGTCTTGTGAGCGGTTATACCAACACCGCCACGGTTTTGAGCCTTGTACTCACTGAGCGACATACGTTTGATATAACCCTGATGGGTCATAGATATGATAACATCCTCTTTAGCAATAAGGTCAGCAATATCAATGCCACCAACATCGAGAGATATCTCAGTTTTACGAGCATCTCCATACTGATTTTTGATTTCTTCAAAGTTATCACGTAATATCTTCATAATACGGGCAGGGGTCGCAAGGATATCCTCAAGGTCGATGATAAGTGCATCAAGTTCACGTAACTCTTCGTTTAATTTTTCAACTTCGAGAGAAGTGAGACGAGAAAGTTTCATCTCGAGTATTGCGTTAGCCTGAATTTCATCAAGTTCAAAGTTTTCTGTAAGCCTAACACTTGCCTCTTGTTTATCTTCAGATGATTTGATAATTGCAATGACTTCATCAATGTTTGCAAGGGCAATAACCAAACCTTTGACAATATGCTCTCGCTCTTTAGCCTTTGCAAGTTCATATTGAGTTTTACGGGTCAAAACTTCCTTTTGATGCTCAAGGTAATAGTAGAGCATTTCTTTAAGGTTAAGTATTCGTGGTGTGCCATTTACGAGGGCAAGGAAGATTATACCGCCACTCTTTTGAAGTTGTGTCATCTTGTAGAGGTTATTCAGCACAACCTGAGCATTGAAGTCCTTTTTGATATCAACCACAATTCTCATACCTTTTCGGTCTGATTCTTCTTTAATATCACTGATACCATCAAGACGTTTATTTTTGACAAGGTCGGCCATTTGGACGATAAGTTGAGCCTTGTTCACTTGATAAGGAAGTTCGGTGATGATAATTCGACTTCGTCCATTAGCCATCTGCTCAATTTCAGCCCTACCACGAACGACAATACCACCACGACCGGTCTTGTATGCGTGTTTAACCGCCGACCGCCCCATAATTATACCACCAGTAGGGTAGTCAGGAGCAGGGATAATTTTGATAAGTTCATCTATATCAATGTCAGGGTTGTCGATAAGTGCTTGAAGTCCGTTTAAGACCTCTGTCAAGTTGTGAGGCGGAATATTTGTTGCCATGCCGACAGCAATACCATCAGAGCCATTTATAAGCAAATTTGGAATTTTAGCAGGAAGCACTGAAGGCTGTTCAAGAGTATTATCAAAGTTAGGATAAAAGTCAACGGTGTTTTTATCAATATCTTCAAGCATAAGCCCGGCGATTTTAGAAAGCCTTGCCTCTGTGTAACGCATAGCAGCAGGAGGGTCGCCGTCAACCGAGCCGAAGTTACCTTGTCCGTCAATGAGCGGATAACGAATAGAGAAGTCCTGAGCGAGTCTAACCATTGCATCATAGACTGAACTGTCACCATGTGGGTGATATTTACCCATAACGTCACCGACAATTCTTGCACATTTTTTGGTCGGCTTGTCGTAAAAGTTGTTCATTTCGCCCATATCAAAGAGGATACGGCGGTGGACAGGTTTAAGCCCGTCTCTTACGTCAGGTATGGCACGTGAAACATTGACCGCCATAGCATAAGAGATGAACGACCTTTTGAGGTTGTCCACAGTGTCGACTTTTTCAATTTTTACGTCCTTGAAGAGTTCATCAAGTGACTTTTTGCTTTCATGCTTTTCCATTTTTTGCTCCT
>CAJFOL010000093.1 GCA_904397185.1 uncultured Clostridia bacterium | reverse complement strand
ATTTGTGTGTTTTACACACTCATCTCATAGTATTTATTACCATCAGCCTCACCCTTGCGAGCAAGTTCGGCTTCCGATAATATAAATAATTTTAAATTAAAATATAATTAAATAAAAATAGATATAAAATTAATTATTAAAAAATATTTAAAAGGTTAAAAATTTTTTATATTAAATTTTGAGTAGGGTAGATTTCAAAAAATTAAACATTAAATCTAAAGAGCATAACATCTCCGTCTTGTATGGTGTAATCTTTGCCTTCTATTCGCACCTTACCTTTTTCTTTAGCCTTTAGAAAAGAGCCAGCCTCGACAAGGTCGTCAAATGAGACAACTTCGGCTTTTATGAAACCTTTTTCAAAATCGGAGTGAATTTTACCCGCTGCCTGTGGAGCCTTAGTACCTTTTTTGATGGTCCAAGCCCGCACTTCCTTTTCGCCAGCGGTCAAGAATGACATAAGCCCAAGTAGGTCATAACTTGCAGATACAAGTTTTTCAAGTCCACTCTCTTCTATGCCAAGTTCTTCTTTGAATACCTCTCGCTCCTCTTTATCAAGCCCAGCGAGTTCTTCTTCAATTTTTGCAGAAAGGGTGATAACTTTTGAGTTTTCATTTTTTGCAAAATCTTTGACCATTTTAACAAACTTGTTGTCTTCTTTCCCGATATCATCTTCGCCGATATTTGCAACATAAATCACAGGCTTATAGGTCAAAAGTTGAAGATTTTTCATGATATTTTGCTCATCTTCGCTTGTTTCCACACTTCGAGCAGGCAAATTGTTTTCAATTGCATCTTTGACTCTTTCAAGAAGGTTTACAGTTGTAATCAAACTCTTATCACCAGTTTTTACAAGTTTTGCATTCTTGTCATATAACTTTGTCACTTGTTCAAGGTCGGCAAGAGCGAGTTCCAGATTGATAATCTCAATATCCCTGAGAGGGTCAATAGAGCCGTTGACGTGGATAATCTTTTCATTTTCAAAGCACCTTACCACATGGACAATAGCATCAACTTCGCGGATATGACTTAAGAATTTATTTCCCAGTCCCTCGCCTTTACTTGCTCCAGCGACAAGTCCAGCGATATCCACAAATTCAATGGAGGCGGGGGTAACTTTTTGGGTATTATAGAGTTTAGCAAGCACCCCAAGTCTCTCATCAGGCACGTCAACAATACCGACATTAGGTTCAATCGTGCAGAAAGGATAGTTTGCACTTTCTGCCCCCGCATTAGTTATAGCATTAAACAGGGTACTTTTGCCAACATTTGGCAGACCAACAACACCAATTTTCATAAGATAGTCCTTTTAGTTTAAATATGATATTTTTTAATTAAATTACTGTAAAAATTCTAAAATTATTTTTTAAAATATTTTTAGGTTCAAATTTGAAAAATAAATTTAAAAACAGACATTTAATTTATTCGATGATATTATATCATTTTATTTTAAGTTAGTAAAGCCAAAACATAAAATTTACCGTATAAATTTTGAAAATAATACAAAAAAATTTTCAACTTTTACAACCAATGGGACACAATAATCTTTAACTCTTACAACAATCTTCAATTCTTACAACAAATATGACACAACAAAAAAACAAGAGGCTTTTTGTTAAAACCAATTTGTATTTGATTTACAACAATTGCTCTCTTGTTTTTTAATTAACTATTTTCTGCCTCATCATCAGAATGTTCAGCACTACTTTCACTTTCTCTCATCTGTCTTTCAAGTTCTTCTCTAATACGAGCGGAAGAAACTTCGTGACGACGTTCGAAGGAGCGGGCGAGCAATTTCAAAGAGGTGAGCAGGGATGTTGGCTTTTCTTGACTAAGGTCAGTCTTTGCAGATGACTTTGCCTTTGTTGCCTTTTTGACTTTCTTTTCAACGTCATTATAAATTTTCTTCTCTTCCTTGGTTAAAGATTTTACCTGACCATTTGTAAATTTGATAAGTTTTTCGAGAATTTTCTTGTTCTTAGCCGTTGCTTTTTTCTTGATTTTTGCAATCTGTTTTGCTGATTTACCTTTAATATTAAAGCGGTTTGGATTGTCAATAAGGTCGTCCATTTTAATACCAAGTTTATCTATCAGCCGTTTGTCAAGATTGCCAAAGTCTAAGCCTTGCCTATCAAATTCAGGGTGATTTAAGAAGAAGTTTCCGTTTCCACGAGCGAAAGCATTTACAAGTTCTTGCCCATAGAGGTAGTCAGGATTGTTTTGCAAGAAATCTTTTATAGCATTCAATTTTGCTATCATTTCTTTTGAGCCACGAGAGAAGATTTTTGCCTCAGTCTGAGCCCTCAATGCCTTTCTGTCCTCGCTTGTAACACCTGTCCTTGCTCTATCAGCAACTGCAATTTCCTCTCTATATTCTGCTCGCTTTATCGCTATTGCTTGCTCATTTCTATTAAGTTGCATTGAGATGGCATTACGTTTTTGAGCATTATTTAAATCATTATTTTCAATTATTGACATAATGTCATCTTTGTCAAGCCCTAAAGTTTTAAAGGTCTTATCATTGATAAGTGTAGCGAAAGTTTTTCTATCTCGTCTATTTTTGATTGATAGGCTTGGCATAGCGAGTAGGGTGCTCATATCAGAATAGTATTTAGAGCAGGCTGTTTCGAATTCTGAGGATTGTTTAATTCCTTTCGTATATGCCTTTTCCTCTTCAGATTGAGGGTTTTTATAGGCGATATTTTTCTTAGCCTGTTTGTATTCTTCCATGCATCCTAGTTTAGTGACAAACCCTTCAATAAGTTTGTTTCGATCTCTTCTAGTCGAGGTCTTTGCAAACTCCTCGCTAACTAAACGTTCATGCTGTTCTTTAGTCATTTCGCCCTGTTCAGGGAATAGTCTTGACATTCTAGTCGCCTCATCATAGCCATTTTCGGTGAAGAATTCAATATAATCACTGTAATGTCTTCGGTCATTTGTAGCATCAGCGACACGAGATTTATACTGTTCACTTACAAAAGTTTGCCCAAGTGCCTGCCTTGACATCTCGATATTTTTCTGACTTCGCTCGTCATAGACTTTTGACTTGTTTTCACAGTATTTGACTACGGCTTGGCGGTTGACAGTTGCAGTCTCGCCGTTAACTGTGGAGTATGAGTCAATTATTTCCTCTATTGTTTGACCGTCAATTGATTTGGCTTGAAGATATGGAGTAAGTTCCTGTCTCAGTGCGAAGGAGAGAGGAATGTTGTGTCTTTGATGCATACTGATTGCATTATCTCTTATTGACTTTTTCTCTTCTTCAGTGAGAGGGAGTGAGGCAACAATGCCGTTGAATTTTACATAACCATTTATGCTCTTGTCGAGATTTTTGCCCTTAGTTTGAAGTTTGCTAAGTGAATAGTCATAGTCTGCTCGCTTTAAGATAATAGGGTCAAATGCGATTTCATCAAGAGCGGAAGAAAGTTGTCCAGAAAGGACTGCATCAGCACTCTTTTTCAGTTTGTCATAGAGTGCGACTTGTAAATCATGGCTGTTTTTATCAAAACTACCATCTTTAATAGCCTTTTCCTTCTCATCTTCAAGTCGTGCACGGTGACCATCAATGCCAAGTTTAAGCATGATAAATTGTTGTTGTTTGGCAGCAGGCAAATTTTTGAAGAAAGGATATTTTTTAGTAAACTGTTCGACCGTTTTAGCCTCATCAAAGTGTTTAAATCTGTAAAAGTCAGGGTCTTCAGACTTTTCTTTCAAAACGGTGTCATAGTTTATGACCTTATACTCTTTCTTACTGCTATCATATTGCACCATTGGCTCAGAGGAGTTCTTTCTTGTAACCGTATCGACAAGTTCGCCACTTATAAATCCGCTCATTACAGCACGTTTTTCGGCTTTGTAACTCTCTTGTGCTTGAGCATATCTTACTGTCGACCACATACTTGCCACGTCAGCACCATCGTATACATTGCCATTTACGGTAATTCCATCTGCTGGCTTAGCACCTATTGTGATATAACTTAAAAGTTCTTGAGTGCTTTTGCCTGTAGTGTCTTCAAGTGTGCTATCGGTAGATGAAACAAGGTAAGATAGACGTTCTTTAGCAATCCTATCAGCCACAGCAGTGACGGTGTGATCCTTAACACTTTCTTTCTTGGTAGGGTCAGGGAGAATGCTCCCACCATCCAAAATACGTGTTCCATCTTCTTGGACACCGCTGTAAAGTTCAGCAACTTCACGTAGCATACCAGAATCTTCCATGGATTGAATGGATTGTGCTTGAATATCAGCAAGTCTTTGAGAGGTTGTTGTACCTAAAGAGATTTCGGCTATGCTTTGGTTTAGCATATCATTGATTTTAACACTTTCATTGTTCTTAACAGTGCCATATTTTGGCTTAATCTTTGTGCTATCTTTAAGGTCATCATTGACAATACCTTGTTTGAGTTTGTCAGCATTGCCATGATTATAACTTAAAGTGTAAGAATACAGGTAGTCCGCAGTCTGATTTGTAATATCTTGAAGAGAGACAGCATCTACGTTGGATTCAATTTGGTTTACGATATCGGTGTAGTTTACAAGAGAATTGAGTTCCCGTTTGCGTGAAACATTGTCTTGAGCCTCGCCTGTTATGGCAGAATTGCTTTCTTGTAGATTTTGGACACTCTTGTGGAGAATTTCTGTAACCGCATCTTGTTGCCTTTCTGGTACACTTTGAATAATTTGGTCCATAACCTGACTTGAAGAGCCTTGATTCAACAGATTTCCGCTGAGTATATCTCTGCCGTAACGTTCAAAAAATGAGAGACGTTGGCTGTCGCTAAACTTGTCAGTGCCAGCAAGGTATTTCATCCTATACATATCGGCATTTTTGATTGCCTCTCGTTGAGAATTTAAGAGGTTTTGCTCTCTTGATTGTGCATCGTTTGCCTTTGATAGGGTGGAGACAAAACTACGAAGGGCCTCAGAATTTTCTGGTGCAAACATATTCGCAAGTTTTTGTCGTTTTTCTCTGTCTAAGTCTTGGAAGTAGGTGGTAGCAAAATTGTTGATGAGTTGATTTCTCATATTTGCATTACGTTCGTTTTGTATTCGAGTTAACATTGAGGTCATGCCAGTTCTGTTGGCTAAGTTGTCAATATTGCTCAGTTGTCTAGTTCCGCTCACACCTCTCTCTCGTACAAATCCGACACCATTTTCATTGTATAACTCAGCAAAATCTCGTGCGACATGGTTTCCGCTATTTTCACCATATAGATTTTCAAGTTGGCTTATCTTTTCTTTTGAATTGGCATTCAATTTGTCCAAAGTGTGTTCGTTTTCAATAAATTGGTCACGATATTCAATTTCTTCAAACTGTTCATCTTCATATTTTTTGAGTTTGTGTTTGATTTTACGATAAGGGTCAAATACAAGTTTGTCAGCAAAGGTCGATTGAAAAAGTCCAATGCCTGATATGATAAGTCCAGGGATAAGAGTTAAAAGTCCGACACCAGGTATCATTGATGCGATGAGCAGGAAAAAACCTCCAGTTGCAAGGGTGTCTCCCATCATTGTATTTAGGGCTTTGAGTCTCTCTTTAAATGCTGTATTTTTTGCTTTGAGTAGTGCTTTGTCTTCTTTAGCACTTTCTTCTATCTCTTTTTTTCTAACAAGATAAGGGTTTACGTGTTCCTTTTTCTTTTTAGGTGCAGGTGCTTGTGCTTGAGAAGTGCTTTGGCTTGTTCCTCTGTTTCCTCCATTGCCACTTGCAACATGATTTGTTGTGTCAGCAGGAGCGGTATCCTCGTTTTCATCATCTCCAGCACTGTCATCACCACCAGCATTGTCATCATCACCAGTAGGAGTATCTTCAGCAGAACCATCACCAGTAGATGTCTCGGCATGAGTGTCAATAGGCGAGCCATTAGACCTAACATCTTCGCTATCTCCAGCAGGCGAGCCAGCACCAGAAGTATCATCTGTACTATCTCCACCTACAAAAGAAGACGTGTAAGAAGGCACCTCTTCATACTCATACTCTCCAGCAGGGTAGTATTCTCTTGGAGGCACATCTACAACAATTCCACTTGTACTGTTTTCAACTTCGCCCTCAGGTTCAGCAGTAGGTTTTTCCTCTTCGTAAGGCTCAACTATAGGTTCCGCAGTATTTTCAACTTCGCTCTTAGGTTCAGCAGTAGGTTTTTCTTCTTCGTAAGGCTCAACTATAGGTTCCGCAGTATTTTCAACTTCGCCCTCAGGTTCAGCAGTAGGTTTTTCTTCTTCGTAAGGCTCAACTATAGGTTCCGCAGTATCTTCGATAGGTTTTTCATTGGTTTCCTCAGTTTTTTTCTCTTCGTAAGGCTCAACTATAGGTTCAGAAATTTCTTCCTCAGGTTTTTCAGTAGTGTTGTTTTCAGATTCATCAAAATTTTGTTCATTTACTCCCCAAACTATGCCATCCATTGTGGTGGTATTTTCGTCTGAAACTTCGTATTCTTGAGTTTGATATTGACCCTCAAAATCATCAATAGGCGATGTGTCGTCATCTGATCTTTCAAAATATGATTCTGTTTCCACGTCACGAGTTATTTCATAGTTTTTAGGTTTGATTGTAAATTGGTGTGTGGTATACTCTCTTCCATCTTTTTTCTCAAAAGAGGTGATATCAGCCACAGAGTAGGTTGTGTTACCGTCCCGCATTTGGACATTTATTTTAGCACCTTTTCCCAGTTCCTCGCCGTAAGGTGAAAGGGTAGTGTTGTCCACCATTAAAGTATAAGCATCAGCGAACTGCTGAGTTGTTGCATTTCCTTTTTCAAGGTCAATAGGTATAGCAAAATACTTAGGATTTGTACGATTTGCAGTGCCTAAGACGAGGTTATGTTGTTTTTTGCCGTCAATTTCGACATATTGCGACAACATATTGTTGGAACAGGTCACAAAAGCACCATTTTCGAAAAGTAAGGTTTCTTTTTGGGTCTTGCTACCCGATTTTGTTTGAGTTACAAAGCAGTATGGGGCGATATCATTTGAAAATTGACAGTTTGTCAAGTTAAATTTGCCAAGTGATATGGCGGTGTTACTTTGCATACCTTTAAAGTATAACCCCATCATGTTTGTAGGTATTGAGCGGACATTGTTGAAAGGTTTAAAGATGTTGTTTTCGCTACTACTTTTAAGCATATTTTCAATTGTTCCGCGTTCCAAATCAATATTGATGAGCGAACTATTTTCCTTTAATGCAGAGTAAGTGAATGACTGTTTTTTGTCGTCTTTGCCGTATTCAAGGGATATTTTTTCAGGTCTAACTCTTATAAAGTAAGGTTCTCTATCTTCGCCCTCAATAGTGACAGTGATTTCTTCTCCAGTTTTCTTAACATCAATGGCATGGTCGCCCACTAAAAGACCATCGCCTTCAAAAATTGCCTTGAGTTCAGGGTTATCAAGGACGGACTGCCCACTTTGGTTAACAAAACCACTAGGAGCCTCAATCTTTACGTAACTTTGCTCGTCCTTTTTATACACTTCCATCACTGATTGTTTTTTGCCATCAATAGTTTGGTTGAAGTTAAAGATAGTGTTACTGCCAGTGTCAAGCATGGTGACGTCTTGAGTTCTTTTTTCGACATTATCATCACCAGACTTAATTTTTACATTGTTTTGACTTGTAAGAGGGTACCCGTTTGAGTCAGGAACATTTGGATCAAGATTATCATTTAACTGTTCTTCATCCATTTTTTGTTCATCAGCCATAGTAAACTCCTTATAAAATATATTATTACTATATAATAACATTATAAACACATTTTGTCAAGTATTGCGGTTAGAAAAGCGGGCAAAATAGATGCTTTTTGCTCTTATGCTGGCAGTAAGGGTAGGGGTAGACAAACATGTGCGGATAAGATAAATAATTTACGATAAGTTGTATAGTCATTTACGATATTGTAGACATTTTTTAACGATATTATGGAAGATTTTTGATGATATGGTAGAGATTTTTTGACGATAGGGTGGATAGGTATTAATAATGGACTGACAATCCTTGATGATGGGGTGTATAATCATTTACGACATTGTGGAAATTTTTGATGATATGATAGACAATTATTTTTGATATGTTGACAACAAAAAACATGGGCTAATGTAACCCATGTTTACAGTTTAGTTTAAATAAGGTCGTCCAACATTTGGTTGGTTTGTTAGAGCGGAGATTTAGTCTAAGCCTACAACTCACTCAACCGGACAGTCGTCGAACATCTGGGCTTTTTATAACAATCTTAGGTTTGTTAGAGCGGAATTGAAGTCTAAACCTACAACTCACTCAATCGGACAGTCGTCGAACATCTTGGCTTTTTACAACAATCTTAGGTTTGTTAGAGCGGAGGAATTGTTTAAACCCACAACACACACAATCGGACAGTCGTCGAACATCTTGGCTTTTTACAACAATCTTAGGTTTGTTAGAGCGGAGAAATTGTTTAAACCCACAACACACACAATCGGACAATCGTCGAACATCTGGTTCGCGGACACTGATCCAAACTAAGTTTGGTCGCCAAGCCCCTGGGCTTGTTACTATTCTCTTTCTTCGTCAAGAGCATAGTCAGCGGTGGTTTTGCCAGATTCGATAATTTGTTCGGTTTGTGCTATAAATTCTTCTATTTGCTCTTTGTCATCACTGCTGTAGTATTTAGCATAGATGTCTGCTTTTTGCTCCATAGTCATAGTGTCGAATCTTGCAAGGTCAGAAACAACCTGTTTTTGTATATCACTTGCCATTGCTTGTGGATTCTTTAGAAGAGTTACAGGGAAATAAGTTGTTGAATCTTTGGTGAAAGGCTCGTTATATTTTGGAGCCGCAGTTTCATCTGTTCCAAGTTCCTCTGCAGTAGCAGGCAATTCATCAATGTCCACATAATAAGAGATACTTTCTCTAGTCTTTTGCACGAAACTTCTTACCTTTTCATCAACTTTATCTCTTTCAGCATAGTCAGCATCTTCATAGTTATCAATTTTCTTAGCAGTGCTTTCTACCCCAGTCCTAAGTTGACGTGCCTTTTCAAGGAGAACATTTCGTTCTTCTTGAGCCTCACTAATGGCATTAGTATTGTCAGTAGTCATAGCCCTAGTTCTGTCGATTTCTGTTTCAACTGCTTTAATTCTCATGTCAGCCATAACTGAGGACAACATACAATTGTCAGGACTTGCGACATTTTCGCTACTTTCTGGGTTGATAGCATCGGTGAGTATTTTGTCTATTTCCAAAGTTTTAACTTCGTCATTTGTCAAGAAAGATTTTACAGGCTCGTTGCTTACAATGAAACTATATAGAGCATCAACTTGCTCTCCAGAAAGTTCTTCATATTTAGGAGCAGTTGAATCTTTGTTAAAGCCCTTTGTAAAGAGAGCATCACTAAGTTGAGAAAGGTTATCATTGTTGAAAGAATGTCTAAAGCCCTTGTACCCGAAGTCTTTAAGAGGGTTGTTGCCTGTGTAAGTAGACTCGTTTACAGTCTCCTTTGCATAATCTACTAGTTTTTGGTAGATATTAGCCATAATCTTGTCTTGGCTGGTAGTGTAGATTTTTTCAGAGCCATCTTTGCTAGGCTTTACAGTGAAGAATCTATTGCTAGCAGTTGTCTCATCACTGTTATAGTTTTTGATGATGCTAGCAAGTTTTTCATAATCATTTGGAGTTTTGTCGCCATGAACATCAAATAAATCATATTCGCCATTGTATTCGTCAACATTTGCAAATGAGTCACCATGTTTAACAAGTATGCTTGAACCTTTATATTCGCCGAAGAGTTGGAAGTTACGAGCGATTGAAGAGAAACTGCTAATAAATTGTTTTTGTCTATCGAGGATGGCTTTTTTCTCGCCTCTAGAGTGCCTTGAACCTTTTATCCAAAGCCCACTAAGTTTTTGAGCATTTGTTTTATCAGCAAATTCGTCATGTGCTTTGTTAAGTTGCTCTTCGAGGGTAGCAAGACTTTTGTTTTCTTTTTGTTTGTTTACTACAGTTTGATTGTCCTTGACAATTGTGTCGATAGTTTTGTCATATTCTGCACTTTTCTTTTGAATGTCACTTGCAATTTTAGCGACCTCTTCGGTTGTTTTATATAGGTCACTTGCACGTTTTTCAAGTATTTCACGACTGCGGATTTCACTGTAAGCGACAGCCTTGAGATATACATTGTCAGAATTGAGAATGGTTTTGTTGATTCTTTCAGGGTCGAAATCAGCGATAGCGAAGTTGTTTATATCCTTGTCTGCATAGGCTTTAACAACTCTCATAATGGTATCAAAGGCTTTTTTATCAGCCTCAGAGCCATATCTTCTCATGTTGCAGATGCCTACAAAGTTTGACTTAATGTAGGATAATGCTCTAGCCTTAGCCTGTGTTTGAGCGGCGATTTGTCTGTAAGAGGCAATATCTTTTTCAGACAGCCCACTTCCACCAGCGAAATATTTGTAAAGGTCATCGATAGAGAGTCTAGATGAGTCTCCTGCAGTGGCACGACGGCGATTTTGAGTGTTAATTTGTCTTACAAACTCACTTTCAGAAGAGAAGTTTCGCATATCAGACACATAATCTGCGACTTCTTGCAGTGTTTTGCCTTTAAAGAATGTTACAAAGTGGCTTGTAGCATTGTCTTCAAACTCATAACGTTTTTCGTCAAAGTTTGATTGTCCACCAAGAAGTTGATTGTCTTTAATTGTGTTGTTTTCAAGGTTGATGTCGGCTTTTTTAAGTATTTTTTGTGCTCCGCTAGATTTAAGTGAAGCGATTGCATTGCTTATTTTCTTAGCAATATTTTTCAAAAATCCCATAATTTTCTCCTTTTTTCAAAAGACTTTTTTCATGCTTTATTATACAATAAAAATATAGTTAAGTCAATATCAAAATTTAAAAAAGTGTCCTTTTTCGAAAAATTTTACAAAAAAGTAGCCATTTTTTGTGTGACAGTAGCATAAAAAATTTGACTTTTTGGCAAAAATCGTTTAAAGTATTATTCGAGTAATGTGACTTTAAAGGTCATAAAGTTTATAATGGAGTTAATATGGGACTTTTTGGAAATGAAAACAAATCACAAGTAAAGAAATTAAAAAAGATTGCCGACAAGGTTATGGCACTTGAGGAGAAGTATAAACCTTATACCAATGAGCAACTTCGTGCCTGCACCGATGAATTTAGAAATAGATATAAGACAGGGGAGAGCCTAGACCAACTTTTGCCAGAGGCTTATGCAGTCGTGCGAGAGGCATCGGCAAGAGTTTTGAATATGAGACACTTTTATGTGCAGATTTTAGGTGGCATTGCACTTCATCAAGGTCGTATCGCTGAAATGGCAACTGGTGAAGGAAAAACTTTGGTGGCGACACTTCCTGCATACCTAAATGCCATCTCAGGCAAGGGTGTACATGTTGTTACAGTCAATGAATACCTTGCGAAACGTGATGCAGAGTGGATGGGAAAGGTCTATAAATTTTTAGGTCTTACTGTCGGTGTGTCACTGAATGGGCAAAACGACACTCAGAAGAAACAGGCATACCTTGCCGATATAACCTATACAACCAACAATGAACTTGGCTTTGACTATCTTCGTGACAATATGGCGATAAGCAAAAATGGACGTGTCCAACGTGGGCTTAACTTTGCCATTGTCGATGAGGTGGATAGTATTTTGATAGATGAGGCAAGGACACCTCTTATTATTTCAGGACGTGGCGGGAAGTCAACTGATGGTTATGCGACCGCTCAACGTTTTGCAAAATCACTTCGAAAGGATGATGACGTTGAGATAGATATCAAGACAAAACAGATTAACCTTACCGAAAAAGGTATACGAAAGGCGGAGAGTTTTTACAAGGTCGACAACCTATCAGATATTGAAAATCTAGAACTAAGCCACTATATCAACAATGCCCTTCGTGCAAACTTTATCATGCACCGAGATGAAAACTACATTGTCAAAGACGGCGAGGTTATCATAGTTGATGAGTTTACAGGACGTCTAAGCCCAGGACGAAGATTTAGTTCAGGACTTCACCAAGCGATAGAGGCAAAAGAGGGTGTGGATATTCGTGATGAAAACCAAACACTTGCCACCATTACCTTCCAAAACTTCTTCCGTCTATACAGCAAACTCTCAGGTATGACAGGTACAGCCAAGACCGAAGAGGGTGAATTTAGGACTATTTATAACCTTGACGTAGTCATCATACCGACCAACAAGCCAAAACAACGTATTGACTACCCAGATATCATGTATATCTCAGAAAAAGGTAAGATTAAGGCGATAGTCGAGGAGATAAAGGACTGTGCAAAGAGTGGACAGCCAACCCTTATTGGTACAATCAATATTGACAAGAGTGAACTTTTGTCAGATGCACTACGAAGAGAGGGCATCAAACACCAGGTTTTGAATGCTAAAAACAATGAAAAAGAAAGTGAAATTGTCGCTCAAGCGGGCAGAAAGGGTGCTATAACCATTGCCACCAACATGGCAGGTCGTGGTACCGATATCTTGCTAGGCGGAAACCCAGAGTTTATGGCGAAGAAGGAACTAAGTGAGCGCGGTTTTTCTGATGAAGAGATATCTTATGCGACCGCCTTTAACTATGTTGACGATGAAAAACTCAATCATGCACGTGATGAGTATAGCAAACTTTACGAGAAGTTTAAGGCAATCACCGACAAAGAGAAGGAAGAGGTCATTGCACTTGGCGGACTTCATATTATAGGCACCGAACGTCATGAGTCTAGGCGAATAGACAACCAACTTCGTGGTAGAGCAGGTCGTCAAGGCGACCCAGGTTCGTCAATATTCTTCCTGTCACTTGATGATGACCTATTTAAACGTTTCGCGACCGACAAACTCCGCAAATTGCTTGCATTTTTCAAGTTTGATGATTCAACACCGATACAACTCAAACAACTTTCAAAGCAGATAGAAAATTCACAACGTAAAGTGGAACTTCAAAACTTCAGCATAAGAAAGACCGTATTGCAATTTGACGATGTCATGAATAAGCAAAGGGAGATTATCTATTCAGAACGTAACAAAGTGCTTGACGGTGAGCCAGTGCATGAGCAGATTATGAAGATGTTTCCAGAGGTTGTTGAGACTTCGGTTAAAAAGGTTATAAGCGATGACGTTCCATACTATGAATGGGATTTGCAGGCACTCAATCACGAACTTGAAAACGGACTTATTGAGAAAGAAAGCGGTGTGATAACCGAAGAGTTTGTCGAAGAATGTGACGTCAAGGACGTTATTGACAAAGTGCTTGACCTTATCTACAAGCGATATGACGAGAGAGTGAAAGAACTCAAAGAGATAGGCATTGATTTTGAAAACATTGAAAGAAACGTTTTGCTTAGAATGGTTGACATAAACTGGATGAGCCAGATAGAGAATATGCAGATTATGAAGGACGAAATTTTGGCTAGACAGTTTGGACAACAGGACCCTATCTTTGCCTATAAGAAAGAGGGGTTTGATATGTTTGACTCCATGGTTGCCAAGATAAAGGAGATGACTTGCAAGACCTTACTCAATGCACGAATAAGACGGGAGCCAGCCCCACAGCCAGCCCCAGCCAAGATTATTTTCACAGGCAAGGAACTTACACCAGAAGAGCGAGCGAAGAAGGAAAAGGCGAAGTTAAAGGTGCAGAAGACTGTCATCAATGACAAGCCAAAAGCAGGTAGAAACGACCCATGTCCATGCGGAAGTGGGAAGAAATACAAAAACTGTTGTTGGGACAAAGACCATAAATTGCAATAAAACTTCGTGATGCTTCGTTTACTGTCGACACTTTTCGGCGGTCATTTAGCATTTACTAAACTCCCTTGAAAAGTGTCGCCGAGCCTCGCCTCACTCTTTTTATTACAATTTATGTATTTAAAATGTGAATATGGATTTTGTGTCACCCCAAATAATTTTACAAAAATGATATAAAAATTGTGTTTTTTGTTTTGAAAAACACTTTTTTTATGTTATTATTATTAATAAGGAATGTTTTTGACTTGATTTATGGCAATTTTGAAGTGATAAACCTTTATAGTCTGTGACTATTTGGTCGAAATTACAAAGTCACGATTAAATTGAGCCTTATTCACAAGCAGTTTGGCAGACTGACCTGTCGACAATAGAAGGAGCGATTAATGAAACATTATATTTACCCAGCAGTATTTATAAAAGATGTTGAAAATGACAATTTTCAAGTGCTTTTCCCAGACCTTGATATTACCACTGATGGGCAGACGGTAGAGGAGGCTTTTCTTTATGCAAGAGAGTGCTTGAGAGCCTATTTTAATTATGTAGAAAAGTATGACTTTGATTTTAACTTCCCAACCGATTTTGAAATGGTCAAAAAATCATCCAACAAAGATGACTATGTTCTATTAATAGAGACGACCACGACAGTAAAACAGCCAAAAAATGAAGATAAATAAAAAATAATTTGCAAGACACACAACTCTCGACAATTTTTGTATAATTTAAAGACATTTATTAAAAAATATCCAATAAATTGTTGACAAACAAAAGAATATGTGATAATATAATGCTAGCACTTCAGCGATGGGGTGTTAGTTTTTTGTTAGGAGAAAAGAAAAATGGCAGCACCAAAACGTAAAAATATAATCCTTGCTTGTACAGAATGTCAAGAGAGAAACTATGCCACAAGCAAAAACACAACAGCAAATCCAGAAAGAATAGAAGTTAAAAAGTTTTGCTCACGTTGTGGAAAGAGAACTGTTCACAAAGAAACAAAATAAGTCAGACTTTATAAAAACTTCGCGATGCTTCGTTTACTGTAAAACACCTAAAACAGTCATTTAGGTATACTAAACTCCTGCTTTTAGGTATTTTCCGAGCCTCGCCTCACTTGTTTTTCTACAGTCTGAGAAATTTACACTCTAGGCTATTTATATTTAATTCATTATCATTAATCTTAGGGGGACATTATGTCTAAAAAGAAAAAACCGCAAAATAAAAAGAAAAATCAGTCTGCAAAACCTGCACAAAACGATGCAGTACTTTCTGCAAATGTCAATGAGACTATGGCAAGTGAAACGGGCGAAACTTCAGTTGCAGTAGAGGCTGAAAAAACAATTCAAGAAACAAAACCAACTGAAAACGTCCAAAACACAAAGAAAGAGGACAAAAAGGCAGATAAAAACCAAAAGAATACCAAAAATGCTAAGGGTAAAAATGCCAAAAAGAAAGAAAAGGGAAAGGTAAAACGTAAAGTTAAAGAGACTTTTGCCGAACTTAAAAAAGTTACTTGGCCATCTTTTGGAGACGTTTGCAAGAAAACAGGTACAGTACTTGTAGTAGTACTTATTTTTGCGGTTATAATCTATGGCATTGACTATTGCCTTGGATTATTAATGAATTTACTGCACTAAAATTTAGACACTTTATGCTTAGGCACTTTTCATTATATATTCTTTTGAAAAGCACAGCCGAAATATTCATTTAAAGTCTAAGATTGAAAAATAGACACAACTTGCTATTAAACTTAGCAGTTTTAGAGTAAATAACTAAAAAAGGTTAGGGAAGTTTATGGAAGAAAAAGACATCACAACAGAACAAAATCTTGAAAACAGTCAATCAAACATTGCAAATAGTATTGATACTGTCGGCACTGACATCAATCAAAAGATAGAGAATGTTCGCACTGAGGAGATTGTAGAAAAATCGCCTGCAGAGGAATATGACGATGAAAAAGGCTACAAAGAATTTGTCGACAGTTTGCCAGCAAAATGGTATGTTCTTCACACTTTTTCAGGCTATGAAAATGTAGCGAAAGAGAACCTTCAAACAGTGATTGAAAAGTTTAATCTTCAAGACCGTATTTTTGATATTGTCATTCCGACAGAAGAGGTAGTTGAAGAGAAAAACGGCAAGAAAAGACTTGTTGAGCGAAAGAGTATGCCTTGCTACATTCTTGTTAAGATGAAGTATGCTGACGATATTTGGCATAACGTTATTAGAACCCGTGGTATAACTGGTTTCGTAGGGCCAAAAGGTCGTCCACTTGCAATGACTGATGACGAAGTTATCAAACTGAGACTTGAAAAGATTAAAGTTGACGTTGACCTCAAAGAGGGCGACAAAGTTGAGATTGTCGATGGTCCACTCAATGGTCAATTTGGTGAGGTAACCGCTATTGACACAGAGACAGGCCACGTTTCAGTGAATGTCGAGATGTTTAATAGAGTGACTCCAGTAGATGTCGAACTTTCACAGTTAAGACGAATAAACGGTTAAATGCAGTGGCAAAACTTATCTTTCCATAGCATTTTAACTTAAAAGGAGATGTTATGAAAAGACGAGTACTATTTACGAAGAAAGAACTTAAAGAACTTATGGATAGACTAAAGGCCGAACAGCAAGAGGAAGAACGCGACTTCGCGACACCTGAAGAAAAAGATGAACGTCGCAGACGTGAAGAACTTGAAGACTACAGCGAAGACGAAAGACAAGCATAAGTTTTTTAAAATTCCCTATTTACTTATAATAAAGAGTGAATTTGAATAAGATTATCACTACAAAATTTTATTAACATAAACATTGATATATTCAAACTTAAAAAAGTTTTAATATATTGTCAAGGAAAAGACAAGAAAACCTGTCGGCAGGGACATAAAAGGAAAGACGTGGGAGAGTGGAACTGCTACCGCTCAAATCACCACAAAAGGAGGAATAAAATGGCAGAAAAGAAAATTACAGCAGTTGTAAAATTACAACTCGATGCTGGTAAAGCCACACCGGGACCTCCAGTTGGTTCAACACTTGGACCTCATGGAATCAACCTAGGTGCATTTACCAAAGAATTCAACGAGAAGACCGCTTCTCAAGCAGGACTTAAAATTCCTGTAGTAGTTACTATCTATGCAGATAGAAGTTTCTCATTTGTACTCAAAACTCCACCAGCAGCCATTCTTATTATGAAGGCAATTGGTCTTGAAAAGGGTTCTGCAGTGCCAAACAAAACAAAAGTCGGAAGCATTACAAAAGCACAAGTTCGTCAAATTGCCGAAACAAAGATGCCAGACCTTAACTGCACATCAATTGAATCAGCAATGTCAATGATTGAAGGTGCCGCTAGAAGTATGGGCGTTACAGTCGTAGACTAAGGAGGATTGTTATGAAGGCTAGTAAAAAATATACAGAAAGTGCAAAGGCTATCACCCAAAAGTCTTACGATGTGGCTGACGGTTTTGAGACACTTTTGTCTCTTCCAAAAGCAAAGTTTGATGAAACAGTTGAACTTCATGTTAAACTTGGTGTAGATGGTAGAAATGCTGACCAACAAGTAAGAGGTGTTTGTATCCTTCCTCACGGAACAGGAAAATCACTTAAAGTTTTGGTTATTGCAAGAGGCGACAAGGCAGACGAAGCAACAAAAGCAGGTGCTGATTATGTAGGCGGAGAAGAAATAGTTACAAAAATTCAAGGCGGATGGCTTGATTTTGACGTGGCAATCACAACTCCAGATATGATGGGTGTTGTAGGACGTGTTGCTAGAATACTTGGACCTAAAGGTCTTATGCCAAACCCTAAGAGCGGAACAGTTACTATGGACGTGGCAAAGGCTATACATGATGCTAAAGCAGGTAAGGTTGAATATAGACTTGACAAGACAAACAATGTTCACGTTATACTTGGCAAGGTAAGTTTTGGTAAAGAAAAACTTATTGAGAACTTCAACACTATTATTGAAGCATTGACAAAAGCAAAACCAGCAGCCGCAAAGGGAACATATTTTAGAAACGTAACCATCGCTTCAACTATGAGCCCTGGAATTAGACTTAACGTTACAATGTAATCACTTTTGAAAGTGTTGCAATCAGTTTTAAAATCAAAGATGAGCAAGTTATCCATTGCTCATTTTTTTTATCCAATTTTTATATTTACGTTTATCAATGCCCATTTTTTGCCTAATTTTTGCACTTTGTATCTATTTTATTAGAAATGTTTTGCTTTATAAGTACCACATATTGTATAATAGTTTTATAGAGGTTTATATATAGAATAATTATATAGATAATATAAAGCGAGGACCAAATGAATATAGGTGTTGACATTGATGGAGTGCTAAACGATGAGGATGATTATATCATAGAGCATATGGGTGAGTATCTTTTCAAAAATAACATTGAAGTCGAGTTTAACCCGACTGGCTACGAGGATGCGAAGTATAAAGACAGCAAACAACTGTACTATGACGTCTATAAACAGAATTTGCTATGGGATTTTGCTGAGAACGGCAGGGTAAGACATGGAGCGAGAGAGATTATCAAGAGGCTTAGAGAGGAAGGACATAAGATATACATTATCACTTCACGGCATTTTTGCATAGAAGAAGGACAAGACGGATTGCGTATGCGAAAGACCATAAAAGAGTGGCTTAAGAAAAACAACATTGAATATGACGGATTATATTTCACCTATAACAAGGTAAACGAGATTAATGCACTGAAAATCGACGTAATGATTGAAGATAGCCCTGTGACCATTCCGCGGTTTGTAGCACATACCGATATACTTTGCTTTGATGCCCGCTACAATCAAACCCTGTCATACCCCAACCTAACCCGAGTCTACACATGGTATGACATATACAAGGAGATAACACGAAGAGAGGTTGCAAAGTCAGACCGATAAAGAAAAATATATCACAAAAATGATAGATAGGTAAAAAATGATACAACAAACCAAAATAAATGATAAAAAACGATATAACATAAAAAATGATAAATTGAATGATACAACACCACAAAAAACGACTTTACAATTTTGTAAAGCCGTTTTTTTAAATCAAATCAATTTATTCAATCAACTTAATCAATTATTTTAATCAATCATCTTACTCAATTAATCAAATCAAGTCAATCAATCAAGTACCAATTTAATAAGTCAAATTAGCAAATCAAAATCGCAAATTTTATCAGCAAATGCAAATCAAATCAAGCGAATATTTCTATTTCACTCTTTGTTTACGTCTGATAAGCACGGTTATCACAATGATTGCAACTGCTGCGACACAACCGAATATGATTGCGATTATTGCGAAGGTGTTGAGCGGTTCACTGCGGATAACTTTATATGAGTAGAGCAGGTTGTTTGACATATTGTAAACTTGAATGAAGTATGTGCCTGTATCTTCAATTGTTATTGTATAGGTCTCGCCATAGTTTGCAATTCTGTCGGCAGTGAAGTAGTAGTATGCTGAGCCGATTCTAATATAGCAGTCACCCATAGCATTATAGAAGTTCTGCACATTGAAGGTGATGGTGATAGTTCCAGTTGTGGACTCGCCTTCAGCAAGTGAGATGCTGATAGGTGGAACTTGAGTGTTTATCCAAAGTTCAAAGGTAAACCTTTCACTCGAGGAACCCGCATATGCAGGGTCGTTTGTGTTGATTGTGATTTGGTAGTGTCCTGGTCCTGTCTTTCTGTCGAGGTAGTTGAGTGAGATATCAGCAAGGTAGGTTGTGCCGTCAATACGGACGGTAGAGAAGTTGCCAATTTCAATCAAGTCTTGTGTGATATCTTGACCGTCTTTAAGTACACTTTCAATATAGTAGCCTTTATATTGAGAGTAACTGAAACTATTACGTGACTCATTTTCGTTGATGATAGTGAAGTTGTAGGTTATTTTTCGAATTGCCTCACCAGTTGCACTTGTGGCAGTAAATGTAACACTGTAGTGACCTGGGCTTGAGAAACGGTAGGTATAATTGCTTGAAGTGAAGCCTGTATAGTTAAAGCCGTTACGTGTTACCGAGATTGAAGGGTAGCCACCACCTTGATAGTAGGAGTTGAGACTGTAAAGGCTGAGAGTGACCTCTCCGTTATACACTGCATTGTCCACACGTTCGCTGATGATTTGTTCGCCAGAGACGGTGTCGGTGTAAGTTACGATGAAAGGCACTGTATTTAAGAAGACAATATCAAAGTAGTCATTACCGCTAAAGGTTTGTACATTTGCAGGCGAGCAAGAGTCGTATAGCATTACACGATAAGAGCCAGCCTTTTCAAGATAGATATAACTTGTTGTGCCATTTCGGTATACGGTAGGGTAAATTTCTACATATGAGCCATTAAAGTATTTAAGCACTTGTACATTGATGAGGTTCTGCTCAATTCCATAGTAGGTTGTGAAGTTGAGTTTAAGTCTATCATAGAGCATATTTTCGCCGTCTACGACAACGACTGAGGACTCAGACCTAATAGGAACGGCATCGCCAGTGTTTGACTCGTAGGTGAATTCGGAGATTATATTATCTGTTTCTGCTATATAGATTATAGCGAAATCACCGCGAGATTGAGTACATTCATAGTGATAAGTTTCAATATATACGTTGGTGCCAGTGCTTGTAACCGTTTGAGAAGAAAGTTCAACACCGAGTTCTTCATTTGCGACTATTTGCAGGCGGTTGTTTTTGTCTGCATAGTCAACTGAGACAATGTAGTTTGTGTGATATTCTTTTCCGCTGCTATCTACATACACCATATCTCCTGGCTCAATAGGCGAGCCGTCAACGGTTATATAATAATATGAAGCCGAAGAGTCAAGAATATTGATTTGGAAAATTCTGCAAAGGTCGGTAAATACTTCATTTGAGTCATATTTAACAAGGATTAGATATTCTCCAGTACCCGAGATTGTATAACCGCTTGATGCCGAAGTGTCAGAATTGATTGAAGTCCAGGTGTTTCCGCCGTCAGCAGAGAGGTAAACACTATATCCATAGCCGTCATCGTATCTATGCAAGCCTTCACTGTTGAGTTGCTGACCGTCTTTAAAGCGGATTCTAATTGTTTGCGAGTAGGTGGTAGCGGTGTATCCAGAAGCAACATAAGGTGTGCCGTTAAAGTTTACAGAAAGTGTGCTTTCGGCATAATCAAGCCTTGTAAGTGGCTGAAGATTGTTGTCAATGAATACAATTCCACCATTCGAAATTTCATTAGTTGTATACACGAGATGCGGAAGTTGACTATATAGTCTAAAGTGAACAGTTCTAAGGTATTGACCAGTTTCGCTGTCGCTGATATCTATGCGGTAGTAGTCATCCCAGATTTCTTGAGCGGATGGTGTAAATGTGTATGAATAGATATTGTTGCCACGGTCTTCTCTATCAAACGAGAGGGTGATATCATCGCCGTCTCTATTGAAGATTGCCACACTGTAGATAAGGGTGTTATACGAGAAGGTCAGGTCACTTTCTGCAAGGAAAGTCTGAGTATCATCACTTTCAGAGAAGGTGTACACTTGCCCAGAACTTGTGACTTCCTCATAAGCGACCTCATTTGCAAGTTGAATGACGGTTGTAGTATAGTCAAAGTTGTCAAGTATTTCATATCTTATCTTTTGAGAAGCATTGACACCAAGATTAATGGTGATTTGAAGGGTGGTGCCATTGTTGATTGTTCTAAAAGTTATATATGATGCATCCTCAAATGTTTCACTAGGAGTCCATGTGCCGTAGTTAATTTGGCTGGCATCCATGATAAGAGTGTAATCATTTTCGCCGTCATCGTACATATAGATTTTGATATTCACAGGGAAAACGTAAGCCGTAGTTGTGCTTTGGTATTGACTAAGAGTTGGAACAGATATGTTGAGTATTGCCGAGGTTCTATTCGGGTCTTCAACTTTTGTGGTAGTAAGATTTGCATCCATGATTGATAGGTAGGTGTTGTATGCGTGTCCGTCAACTCTGTTTGTAAAGACTAGGGTATGTTTTCTTGTTGACGATTCAACATTGTTAAAGATATTTGCAAGCGACACCTGAGTGAAGTTGATGCCGTTTGCACTAACACTTATCCTGTATACATATCCATCTTCCAGCCAAGGTGAAGCCATATATCTTACAGAACTTTGCCCAGCAAGTCCTATGTACAGAACATTCCAAGGGTCAGACATATATGAGAGCGAACGAAGCGAGAAACCACTCTTAGAGTAGATATTGTAGCCTTCTGTTATATCACTTGAAAGAACACTATATTCTCCACGAGAGTTTTCGTATTCCAAAGCGATATCAGATACATTTTCGTCATCTTCGTAGGTCGAGTCTATAACATACACGATATATACACACATATTGCCCGCATAGTCACGTTCTACGATTTCGTAGTATCCACATTGAATATCTTGAGGCTCATCAATAGTCAAGAGGCTGTAACTTCCGCTTGAGAATGAGTCTTTATCCACTTGAGTATATGAGTCAAGAGACGGGATTTCTCTATAGTAAACATATTTTGTCTCATATGTTGATGAGTTACGTAATGTGTCAACCAAGGTAGTATTGAAGTAGTCAGTTGTTACCACATAACTATAGTATCTGAAGTTGCCCGAGTTGAGCGAGTAGGTATAACTCATCTGTGATGCCTCGTCAATATTTGAAGCGGTGATTGTGACGTCTTGCCCAAGGTAGTTTTGATATGTTCTCATATTGAGAAGTTGATAGTTTACGGTAAATAATTCGGTAGCATTTTCGGTGTTGGTCATAAGCGAGATGAGGTTTGCAGTAGGGGCTGACCTATCAAAGTGGATGGTTTTGGTCGCCCTGCGGTAGTAGGCAGAGTTATACCCCTCATATTCCATGCTGATTGTAAGAGTGCCGTTGTTTAAGATAAGGTTTTGGCAGTCTATAGTAAACGACCTTGTATTGCCGTCTACGGCGATTTCATCGCTATGCGTTACACTTTGAGTGCTGTTAATTGTGATATAGTCGAAGTCCTCATTGATTTTTGCCTCAAATTCGCTGGTAGGGACTTCCCATTGAATGGTGAGAGAACTAGAGTTGGTGTAGTAGGTGTTATCAGAGATTTCGTTTAGGATATAGCCATCGCTTGTCAAGATATCAAAGTCAGGCTCTTGAGATATGATTTCAAAGCCGAACTTATAGAAGGAATACACAGGATTTTGAGGGTCATTTGAAGATTGATAGATTGTCACCACATAACTTCCTTGACTTGAGAAGAATCTTGTTGCCTCGGTTCCATCTGCGATTATTCCATCACTGTTACCTTCGTAAAGGGCGAGATATCCGCCTTCGGTAGTGCCGTTTGAGTAGTAGTAGCGGGTGACATTTCGTCCGTTTTCGACAATATCCGCAACGACTTTAACATAGATTTCATATTCTGTAATTGAAGCATTTTCATTTATGTATGCGATTGCATCATTTTGGCTGGTGAACGGTCCAGCAATGCGGACATCTTGCGAGTAAACATAGTAGAACCCGTCACTTTCCAGCCTATAACTTGTATTTCCATAATAAGAAAGGTTGTTGTTGTAGCCAACTGAGTAGGAGTTTGACTCCTCATCATAAGTTGCATAAGTGGTGTATTTGTATTTTGGAATATAGAGGGTCATAGGAAGTTTGTTTCCGTTTACACGGAAGGTAGGATTTGTCGACTCATTTGTAAACTCCTCTTGAGTGTAGAATGAGCCGTCATTAAGCCCTGTGTCCTGCCTGTAAGTTGGGAAAGATACTTCAATTGAAGAGTTGCCCTCGCCAGAGTAAAGCGAAAGGATGATATCTCCACCGACGATGCTTTCAAGTGAAGACTGACCATTGCCGTTTGTTACAGTCTCAGGCGGACTTATAAGTTCAAAATCGTCAACGTCAAAGGTTATAGTACGTCTAAAATAGTCATATTCACTAGTGTCATTGCCTTCTACATACTGACGGATAAGTTCATACCTGCCAGCAAGAGGCAAACTGCCAGAGCCGAGAGCGAGTTCAAAGGTTACGACCTCGCCAGCCTCATAGACTACATTTTGTGAATATCTATAGATATACATTTCTTGATAGGTTTGTGATACGTCATAGTAGTAGTAAACGACATCGTTTTCTCCGTCACTATCATTATCTACACCATAAGGCACCTTCTCATAAGGGTAGTATCTAAGGATGATTGAGTCAAGAGTTGAGCCATTTTCTGAAAGTGGGATAAAGGAAACGGTGAGTGCAAGGTCGGCATTGGTTGGTGTGTAATAAGCAAACTTGTATGCAAGACTTGTCTCGGTCATCTCCTGCTCGACATCGTCAATGGTTACAGAAGGAAGGTGAGTGTAGACCCTCTGCCCATCATATTCATAGGAGTAAAGATTTCCCGTCTGGTCAAAGCCAGCAAAGGTCAAACTTTCGCCGTCAGAACGTGTCACACTGAGCCTTGACTCGTCAGAGGTCACATTAAAGGTTATAAATGCACTAGGATTATTCAAAAAGTCATATTCAACATTTGTTGTAGAAATGGTGTTTGACTCGTCACGAAGAAGTATTCGGTATGTGCCTTCGATTGCCTCGTTTGTGGTCTCGTCAATGAAGTCTATTTGATAGTTGGTTGTATCTTGATAAGAGGTGTAATCGCCGTCAGGGAGTCTTACATATACGGTGCTGTCAATATCAATTGTCAGATAACTTCCGTTATATGATGCTATACCAGTAGCGATTTGTCCTTCGCTTGTCGAGGAAACAGTGCTTATACCGATATCTTGGACATTTAAAATATCACTATTTTCCTGCCAATTAAAGAAACTTGAAAGTTTTTCTTGCAGTTTTTCGTTGGCATCACTGAGATTTTCTGTCAATTCGTATGGAGTAATATTTGCAAAAGCACTTATATTTTCAAGGTAAATAGCCTTTTTGCTTGCCCATTCAACCCACATGCGGGTGTTATCTTCTGGGACAAGTATACTCATGTTGTTTTGCATAATGCTTAAAGTTATGGTGTTAAACTGAACTCTTAAAACGAACAGTGGACTTGTATCATCAATTAAGAAGATTTCAAAACTGCTGTTGCCTGCCTCATCGTAAACTTCAAGGATATAGAACCCTGCATTTGACCTTACATAACTTGCATCAATGGTTGAATTAAAGTTCTTAGAGTTTCTGTACTCCACCCAAGATGAAGAAGAGGAGAGGTCAATCTTGTAAGAAACAGGAAGGACACTATAGGTGTTTATCCAAGTTGCCAAAAGTTGAGATAGGTTTGAAGAATTAGTTTGAGATGTGTAGTAATTGATTTCGCTGATAGGGATATATTTCAAATATCCGTAAGTTACAGCCCCGCTGTCCTTTTCATTCCATGAGAAGATGGTAGGCTGATTTGTGTTGTATGAAGATATAGTACTGCCAATTCTATAGGTGGTATTTGATGAGAACGATACCGCTCTTGCCGAGATACCATCAATTTCGTTGTTATCAATGGTGAAGTAGCGTGTGCTAGGTGTGTCGGAGTTTGCTGAAATGATTTCGATTGTATATCTTGCATTAGCATAAGGACTTGTTGGGTCAATATATATTCCCCAGTGTCCGCCGACTTTAGAGTTATAAGCCGTCTCTTCATCTGTGTAAACTCCATCCTGATGCACTATAGGCTCGAAGTATCTGTAACTCATATTATATGAGCCAAGATTTGTTATATCCGCTCTTTCAAAGAAGTAACGACTATTTTCATAGTCATAAGCCGAAAGGCGAATGGTCACATTTGCATCGAATATATTGCTTTGAGAGTCGTTTATAATGTAGACTCCTTGATTTGTGTAGCCACTTGAGTAAATTTCGTCAAGGTCATCGTTAAGTACGGTGACGGTAGGGGTGGAGTTGGTCACTTCAAAGAAGAATATTTGATAGTGATAATAGTTGTTCTGTACAGCCCCCGAGTCAGAGAGGTAATTTTCATATTGATATTGAATAACATAGACGTAAAGTCCTGCCTCATTTTGGTTAAACCCTTGGAAACTTTCCTTAGCGGTGGTATCTGTCGGGTCGTCAAGGTATGCAAATGAGTAACTATTACCGTTGTCATTGATTTTATAGATGAAACTGTCAGAGACCCTAGGTGTTGCATTTGTCAAAAACTTAATAGGTGTTTGATTTGTAGATACAGGTACGACTCTTCCGTTGTTCTGTCCGCCGTAGTTTATGTAGTTTATTATCATTGTCTCAAGGTGGAAGTTATCAAAGGCTCCAGGTGCGGTGATATTCTTGCCTCTTATGTAACTTAGAGGCTTCGAGGTGTTCACCTCCTCTCTCATATCATCACCTTGCAATATTGCTTGAATAGTTGAGTCAACCTCTTCACCTAAGGAGTTAATGTATGCCCTTTTGTTGCTTGCAAGGTAGTTGTTGACCTCGCTTGTAATATCAGCACTGTTTTCAACCTTTAAGTTTTCAAGGTCGATGGTTTTAAGTTCTTCGCCTAAAGGCTGATTGGTCACAGGGTCGATATTGTCGTAACTTGAGTAAACCGCTTGGTAACCATATACATACAGCCTTTGTCCTTTGTTTTGAAGGGTGGTATTTTCAAGGCTGTCAAAAGGAAGTTCGTATGTGGCATCCTGTCCGTCTACTTGAGTTTTGTAAAGGTATTGAATAGAGATGTCATACCAGC
Organism: uncultured Clostridia bacterium; assembly: GCA_904397185.1. Taxonomy (GTDB): domain Bacteria; phylum Bacillota; class Clostridia; order Christensenellales; family UBA1242; genus Caccovivens. The sequence goes on along the minus strand of CAJFOL010000093.1, from coordinate 2,992 downwards.
CAAGGTCAAGGAAGACAAGACTTAAGTTGTCGTTTTTGCTGTCAAGCCTTGTGAAGACGAAATAGTCCTCTTCGTTTATAACATTTTGATTTTCATCTACCTGAGAGACATTGCCGTTTTCATAGACTAGGCTTGCGGTGTGAGTATTGTTATTGTTGTCGACAAAGTCAACTGTGATTTGATAAAGATTTGGATTGTATGAGATTGATGCAAGGTCGTCTTGGTTATTCATATTGGCATCGCCAGCATAAGAGTAGTTGTAAAAGTAATAACGTGACATTGTGTCAGTGTTTGTCAGCGATGAGGTTTGAATATTTGTTGAAGGTGTGAGGAAAGGTAGCCCAGTTACAGTTGAGAAATAGGTCTCACTGTTGAATACCATAAAGGTATAGTAAACTGTCTCGACCTCTTGGATATATGTGACACCGCTGTTTGTGGTATGGAAGTAATTTACGTCAGCCACAAGGGTGTAGATACCTTCGCGGTTAAGTATAACCTGATTTTCTGCAGGGAACTGCGGTCTATCATATCCAGACACCGTATCAAGATAGAACTCGACACTAAGTCTTTGAGGGGTGATACCAAGACTTGTGATAGCAAAGGCATTGTCGCCATTTGCCACTGCGAAGTTGCCAATATCTTGCCCTTGCATGAGGTTTTCGCCTGTTTGCCCAGATTGAATTTGGCTGGAGGTTAGGTTATAGTATAGCGATAGATTGTTTTGGAAGGTAAAGTAGTAGTATTCTCCGTCCACTGCATTTTCTGGGATATAGGCAAAGTTTTGCTTGCTAGGGTCTTCACTGCTTGTGATAAGGTCAAAGCCTACACCAGAGACAAAATGGCTTCCGCTTGCACCTCCCTGCATAAGGAAGATATCTTCGCCGACATTACCAGCCGTAGTGATTTGCCCATCCTCTTCATTTGAGACGACAAAATACTCAGGGTAGGAGTTTTCTATCCCTTGATAAGTCGGTGGCTCAGCAAAAGCGAGATTTTGGTTTTGCCTTGGCAAGAACAGAGCCATAGCCAAAAGTCCTAGCATTACAAATGTTAGGATACAATAGTTAAAGATTTTCTTTACTTTAAACATACAACACCTCTTGCATTTATTCTTGTCATATTTTGAAATATAACTTTATTATGATTTTATCATAGCCTTTAAAAAAATCAAAATAATTTGACGAAAATATAAGAAATATTATAGAAATAATATATAAAATATATATATTAATTTAGTTATTTGCAATAAAGCAAAAATTAAACTTATAAATTGAGTAAAATTTTTAAATTGTTTGCAAAATTTTTACATTGCTTAGGTGTGACAACGAAATTATTTAAGCAGTAACAAAAAATATGACCAATTAAAAAATCTTTTCATATAATGAAAGTATGAAAAGTTTATCTTTATGTATGATAGTCCGCGATGAGGAGAAAAATCTTGCCACCTGCCTAAACTGCATAGCCAAGGTGGTGGATGAGATAATCATTGTCGACACAGGCTCCACCGATAACACCAAATCTATTGCCCGCACTTTTACCGATAAAGTCTATGACTTTGAATGGGTCTACGATTTTTCCAAGGCGAGGAACTTTTCCTTTTCCAAGGCGACAGGCGATTATATAATGTGGCTAGATGGCGATGATATGGTCTTGTCAGACACGGTCGAGAAAATAAAAAAGTGGAAAGAGACCGATGAGGACGTAGACGTTGTAATGTGCAGTTACGTGACTAGTTATGACAAAGACTTCAATCCCACCTTTGAGTATGTACGCGAGCGAATAGTGAAAAACACTCCCTCTCTCCGCTTTACCGACAGGGTGCATGAGGTTATCATTCCGCAGGGCAGGGTGATAACAAGAGGGGATATAAAAATCTATCACAACCATAAAAATAAGCCCTATACTGATAGAAACCTGCAAATTTACAAGAAAATGCTTGCAGAAAAGATAGAATTTTCACCCCGCCAACAGTTTTACTATGCCCGCGAACTTATGTACAACAACCTTTTAGACCAGGCTATCCATGAATTTTCTGTATTCCTTGCAGGCGGGAAAGGGTGGAGCGAAAATAACATTGAAGCCTGCCTAAATCTATCACGATGCTACCAATCTAAGGGCGAACAGGATAAGGCACTGACCTCACTTTTTGGCTCCTTTGCCTATGGCCTCCCTCGCGGAGAGATATTGTATGAGATAGGACGGATATTTGAAGCAAAAAGACAGTATAAAAATGCAATCTATTGGTATGAACTTGCTTTCTCATCTAAACCAAATGTCGAAGGTGGCGGTTTTACAGACCTTGACTGCTACAACTTCTTGCCCGCACTTCAACTTTGTGTATGCTACTATAAACTAGGCGAAAAGGAAAAGTCTCATCACTATTTTGAGATAACCAAGGCTTTAAAACCCGAAGACCCCGCAGTCAAATATAATGAGCAATTTTTTAATAACAAATAAGAAATAATAAAAAATATCAAAGAAAATAAAAAATTAATGCAAAAATCAACAAATTTTCGCATAAAATCAAATAAATTCAGCAAAAAAAATATAAAAATTATTAGTTTTTATTTAAAATATATTAAATTTTATTTAAAATTTAATGATTTTTATTAAAATTAAATAGTTTTTATTAAAAAATATTGATTTTTTATGATTTTCCTTAAAATAATCAAATTTTCTTAATTTGGTTATTTTTTTTGATATGTTAGGTAAATTTTGAATGGTTGGTGTTTCTTAAATGTTTAGTTGTTTTTAAATGTTTGGTTATTTTTTGTTAGAATAAGTCAAAATTTGTCATATTTTGTAATTATAAATCAAAATTTGTATATTTTAAGTTATATAAGATAAATATTTGACAAAAGTTATATATTATTGTAAAATAATATATACAATAAGGAAAAATCAAAAAAGAGGTGAAAAATGCTAGGGAAGAAGTATTTTAAACTGAATTACATAGTGACGATAGTGCTACTAGTTTTGACTTTAGCATTAT
>CAJFOL010000092.1 GCA_904397185.1 uncultured Clostridia bacterium | reverse complement strand
TTTAATTTTTCGCATATTTCAAATTATACCGCTCTAAGTTCTCTTTAATCACCCTCTCTGCTTCCTCGTGACCTCTCAGTGACTGCACACTCACCTTCTTATGCTCAAGTTGTTTGTAGACGGTCAAGAAATGTTCAAGTTCTTCGGCTATATGTTTTGGAAGTTCGGATATATCCTTATACTCATTGTATTGCGGGTCGGAAAATGGTATGGCTATAATCTTCTCGTCCTGTTCATTTCGGTCGGTCATCGCCACCACTCCAATTGGATAACACCGCACAAGCGAAAGTCTAGCGAGCGGTTGACTGCACAAGACAAACACGTCTAGCGGGTCATCATCTTCGCTTAAAGTCAGTGGGATAAATCCGTAATTCATAGGATAATTTGTGCTTGTATAAAGCACCCTATCCATGATAAGCATACCCGTCTCTTTGTCGAGTTCATATTTCGTCTTATCGCCCTGCTGAATTTCAATGCAAGCGACAAAATCGTCAGGTTTTATGCGGTCTTTAGTTATATCCTTCCAAATGTTCATAGCACCGTCCTTTTTTAACTAAAATTACTATTTATCCTTTTCGTCAAGTGCGAGATAGGGAAAAAGTTTGACAATAGAATTGTATGTTTCTTCGCTTATATGCCTTTCTTTTTCCATTGTCTCACGATTGAAATGTTCTTTAATGCTTTTGGTTAGTCTGTCTTGCCTTTCCTTTGGCATATCCTTCCAAAAGCGGATACCTATCTTTCCCTGCGAATAAAGTTTCATAATCTTTTGATAGGCATCGTCAATTGTCTCTTTCTCGACAAGTTTAACGTCATGTTTTACAATATATGCCTTTTTATTTGTAGGTTTTTGAGTTATGATTTCATAATCTTCCACGTCTTCGGTCGTGTAAATATAGCATTTTCTCCCGCCGTATAACTTTTTAACCATATCTTCGCACCGCTCCACAATGTAGAGTTTATTTTCATCTTCGTGAAACTCCCACGACCTAAACCCATTTCCAGCATACATTAAAGATGTGGCATAATCATTTGTCATGTAAATATTGCCGTCTTTACTTTTTTCAAGGCTCAGTATTTTCAGCCCATCCTCTCGCGAACCATGATAGAAACGCATATCATCCTCCTGTCCTCATTGGATTAAACAAAACCTTGCAATCTTAAACATGACTTTGCCCTTTCAAACAAAACTTTGCCGTTCCCCCAAATAGCAAAATTATGTTTTTATAGTCCATGCCCTCAAATAGCAAAATTATGTTTTAAAAGCCTGTCCTCTCTTGTCATCACCTAGATTTTAACACACAGCATTTATTAAAGTCAACGAAGTATGCCATTTTTTTAACACTTCGCTTGGCTTTTGAATAAATATTACTTGTAAAGGAGATTTTATGGCAAACGAAGATTTTTTAATCGGTGCAAACGATGAGCATGGAGTCAATCCGCCTACTCCTGGCAAACGCACACCTTACATACCACAACTGGGCAGGCAAATTTATGAGAATGAGTTTAACAGGGCAGCGAAAAACAAGTTTATTGAGGCTTGCATGAGGCAGGATTTTTCTGTCTATGATGTCAAAAGCGAACTTCAAGACGTGTCCATCTCGGAGCGAGTAAGACGGATAAATTCTGCCAACCTCACCCTGCTTGTAACCTTCGCCTACAATGCCTTTGGCGAAGAATTTAACTCAACAAGCGGGCTGGAAGTCTTTTATTCACCGCTAAACCCGAAGGCGACTCAGAGCCGAACCCTCGCCGAAGATATGTACAACAGACTTATTGAAGGCACAAGTCAGGTCGGTCGTGGTGTCAAAACTCTTGACGTGGGAGTCTTGTCAAACGTAAACTGCACCTCATCTCTGATTGAGGCTGGCTTTATGACGAATATGCGGGAGGCAGGGCTTATGCTCAACCCACTATTTGTGACCGAGGTCGGTGAAGAGGCTTGCCATGGTGTTTGCGACTTTTTAGGTGTAAACTATATCCCACGTGGCGACCTTTCAAACTACCCTCTTTTAAGACAAGGGTCGCAGAACAATTTTGTCTATCTTTTGCAGTTTATTCTAGTAAACGATTATGGATATAACCTCTCTATTGACGGCATTTTTGGCAGTCGTACCCTTTCGGCAGTCCGAGATTTTCAGGCGAATAACTCTCTCGCCGTAGACGGGCTTGTCGGCAACAACACCTGGAAATACCTTTTGACTCTTCCCGAATATCCACTTCTAAGACAGGGTTTGCGAGGCTCGTATGTCCGATTTTTACAAAAACTTTTGGAGAGCAAATTCTACCCAGTCGGAACGATTGACGGAATATTTGGAAGTCGCACCCTGTCAGCAGTCCGCTCTTTTCAGTCTGCCAATGGTCTTGCAGTTGATGGAATAGTTGGACCTAACACATGGAATGCACTGACAAATCTTGAATAGAACGGCAATACCCATAACCGCCCAACAACTCAAAATATCCGCCCAACAACTCAAAGTATTCCCTTAAAGACCTTTGTTTTTTGGGTGGCATTTTTGTATAAATTAACACCACCTGACACAGTAGATGCATACAACTCCATATTTGAAATTGAGCTATTCAAGGCGACTGCATTTACTATTGAAGAGGATTTTTGTTAATCATGCATTGTGGCTGAGAGATGCAAACTTCTATCGCTTAAACCTGTCAGATTTGTTGCAATATTTATCATGCACTGAGACTGAAAGGTGATTTAGCCTGTCAGATTTGCCGCCAATCATGCATTAGGCTGAGAGAAAGTAAAATTTTTATTGCTTAAGCCTGATAGACTGTCAAGCGGATTCGGACTGCTCCGCTTTGTTTATCACCGCTCCAATAATGTACAATCGGCGGTTTTTTATCTCGCTATTGTTGCAAACCTGCCAAATGATATCACGAATATCTTGGTCATTCAACTTGTCAAGCAAATGCAAAAACTCGTCTTCAGAGTACTTTACCTGCCGAAATTTAAACTTGCCAGCACGCGTTTTGAGTATGGTGTCCGCCAGCACCTGCATAATCTCATAGTAGCACTCACTACCCACCTTATCCCAACTCCAAAAATCGAAGTATTGTTTATACTTTTCAATGAGCAAATTTTTTATCTTTTTCTCGTCCTCGCTCGCCCGCGTAACAGGAATTGACTTTTTATTGTTCAACAAACATGTCAAGTCTTTGTCTTCATTTTCTACTTCATTTTCTACTTCTACTTCATCTTCTATTTCTATTTCATCTTCTATTTTAGGGTTATCTTTGGTTATCTTTTGGTTATCTTTTTCAGGTGATAATTTATCCTTATTTTTGTCTGAATAATATGGATTTGGTCGTCCTTTTTTAAAGTTTGGATTGCCACCTTTTTTGGCATTTTCAATCAAAACTTTATGACGTGAAATAGCATTATCCATAGCCACCGAAAAACTTTGCAAAATCGCTTTCACAACAGCCGACACCTCGGTTGGCATAACTCCGCTTAGTCCATATTCGCATAGAGATTTGTAAGTCTCAAGTTGATATTCTTCAGGCAAAGTGTTTATCGTCTCCACCCAATTTTTAAAGAATACGAAATTTTGTCTTTCCTCTTTCTTTTTCATAATTTCCCCCTTAGTTAAAATATTTTGTTTGAGCATATTGTAAAAACGTCAGGGGGCTTTTTTCAATATTTTATGCCACTTTTATCTGTTCTCATCTTCTTTTTTTTACCTTTCATTAAATCTAAAAAATCGCTATTATGGTATAAAAAAATACTATATATGGTATTATGTCTGTCATACAACATAGCATATATAGTATTATGCAAAATATTAAAGTCAAAAAAATGTTGTCAGTCTTTCTTCGTATCTCGCAAATATGAGCGGAGAGAATTTAGGCGAAGTTCAAACTCATAGCGGGTAAGCACTGTCTCGTCTATACTTTCTTTCCCTATATGATGAAGCAAATATTTGTCTCCAGTTGCCAGCAAACACCTTCGGTAAATCGGGTTTTTGCTCGCCGACAAAAAGATTTCATCGACAAAAATTTGATACTCTTCGCTGTCTCTTCTTATGGGTTTGCCCTGCCAATATAGGTAGCCCGTATTACCCCAAAAATCTTGGCTATTTGCTCCCCTCGTGTGATAGGCATCAATCCCCGAGTACTTTAAAATTAGGTTTTGAATATGCCTGTCTTTATACTTTATCCCCTGCATTATCCCCTCTATACTTGCCACCTTTTTGCCCCTGAATTTGAATGCCATTGGATAGAGGTTGGATAGTGTCCGTGATAGACTGTTTTTAAAGTTGTAACCTATATTTATAAACCTCTCGCCCTCGCCATATTTTTTGTTTTCATCTTCGACAAGTTCGCCATCATAAAAGATACTATCGCCCTCTTTAACTAACATTTTATAGTCAAGCGAAAAGTTTTTCCTATATTTTGTATAATCTAAAATTTCTTTTTTGGTCATATCGTTTTCCTTTCCCCTTTGCTAGGAAGATTATAACATATTATTTCACAAGTTTGAAATATTTTTGCTTATTTTTGTTTTTTAATACAAAAAAATAGTTGATTAAATTTTTGTGTTGTGATAAAATACTATGTATCCTGATGGATGGAAATGCTTTTTGCCAAATAATGTGGTGATTGAAGTTTGGCTACTTATATTTTTTTACTTTAGAACATTCTTGTCATCATATTTGGAGATGTACCGAAGAGGTCGTACCGGGACGCACTCGAAATGCGTTTGTCGAGCAATCGACACGTGGGTTCGAATCCCACCGTCTCCGCCAAAATGTATTATTTTTTCAAACAATATAAAAATTAAATTTTTTAAAGTAAATTTTTAATGATACTCGCCTGTTTTCAACACTTGCTCGCTTGTTTCTCCGCTATTTACTATCCTATTCCCAGCCACTTTATAATTTCTAACATCTGAAGCCGAACTTGCTTGCAAGGGTGAGGCTGATGGTCATACATACTATGTGATGGGTGTGTGAAGCACACAAATTCGCTAGAATT
>CAJFOL010000091.1 GCA_904397185.1 uncultured Clostridia bacterium | reverse complement strand
GGCTATTTTTTGATAATCGTTCATATCTTTAATCCTCTTTTAAACTTTAACAGCCACACTTAAAATGTGGCTGTTTTTATTTGCAATGTATTATTCATATATATTTTGTGATAAAAATTGATAGTATTGCGTCAAATAGTTATTTTCTGCACTGAAATATTTTTGAAGTTGACTGTATTGTGAAACAGCATCTTGATTTTCATGAGCATAGAGGTCTATAGACAATTCGTACAAATCTTCGAAGTCATAGATTGAAAATCCTGAAAGTGCTTTTCGTGTTGTTGCTCGCTCATTTGCAAGCAGGTCGCCAAGTTCCATTGCCTCTGTCACAACTTCTGCTGTCAACTCTTGTGTATAATGTGTGCTTAGAGTAGCATAATTTGTCAGCAAAATGACTGTATCGTCATAAAGTTCTATTGCCTGTCCATCGTAACTGTCAGCCTGATAGTCTACACCCTCTGCACTTATTATCAACAGTCTTCTAATATCATCAAAGATATTTAAGATTTGACTGTCAGTATAAAATTCTATTTGAACGTCAGTTTGAGTGTCTGTGCCTAGTTCTTCTATGAAGTTTGCTTGGTTAATTAAAAAGTCAGATAATGTAAGAGCGGTGTTGTAAACTTCATTTATGAAATTCTTTGTATGTGCTTCATATTCATAGAAATAATGGTTATAAGTTGGGATATGTGCAATTCCCTCTGCATTTACCATATTTTTCGAATCTTGATTGATGACATCGAAACTTGAGACTAAATCATCAAGGCAAGAATGGAGGCTACTATAATCTTTATTTTCTAAATCTGAAAGGTAAACATAGTATTTTTCAATATAATTCATTCCATATCCAACTAAAGTGATATAGTTTTTGTTGCCTTCAATTTTATCGCCCTCGTCAGTCATCGTGTTGAAGTTGTTAAGATAAAAATCTGTTTCTATTCCACCAGATGTTGCACCCTCTTTAAACAATGTGGTAGTCTCTTTAAACTCTGCAATTGTGTCAACATACTGCTCATATGGATTGATTGACCCAGTATCATCGCCACAAGCCACAAGTCCAAATCCCGACAATGCTATTACAAAAGATAGTACCGAATAAAAAATCTTTTTCTTCATACTCACCTCACATCTATGAATGCTTTAACAGCATCATATATCCCTTCATTGTCTGGCTGTTCAAACGTCAATGTTATTTGAAGTGAACCTCCATCTATTGAGTCTATAACATCTGTAAAATTTTTCATGTTGTATGTCTCAAAGAATTTGTTGACTAACTCATATTTATCTTGAATGGTACTATTAAAATAGTAGCACATGATATCATCTTCGTTTGCTATATAAGTACTTACGAATGCTGAGAAATATACTATCTTGCCGTGGATTTCATATTTATAATTTTCTACTGAGGTGTGTCCTTTTGTGTCGGTCTGTGTCAAATAATCAAAATCGCTTGAAATTACACTCAAATAATCGTCAACTGTATTTAAAATAGTAGTTGATGCGATATTATTTGAAAGTGTATCACTAAAGCACCCTTGATAGCAGTTATTCAAAGCCTCAATCGCATCTGTCATACATGACAAATATTTTGAATAGGAAACTCTAAAATCTATCCAAAGATTTTGAATATGAGTATCAGCATCTTCTTCAAGATTTATTGCATCATTGATATAATCGTTCATATCTTTTTGATGAGTGGTTGCATTCTCAAGATTTTCTTTTATTGCCTTGTAGTTGTTTGAGAATGTGCTGTTATCTTCTGCAAATGGGATATACTCATAGTAAAAATCAATAACTTCATTTACACTTTGAGATAGTGTCCTAATGTCTTGGAGTTCTTCGGTATAATATCTAACCTTTGATATCTCCACCTGGTCTTCTAGTTTATCATAATTTTCTTGTTCTCTCACATTTTCAAGAAATGATGTTTGACTGGCTTGTCTGAGTCTGTCAATTGCATCCGATGTGTTGGCTGGCACCAATATCACAATAACTGTGATGATAATTGCAATAAGCACAAGTATGGCTATTGCTATCAGCCACTTCTTCGCTCCTCCAGCCTTATAGTCTTTGTTTGCTTTGGCTTTTGCCATATCCCCTCCTTTTTAATCATCAAAAACGTCAATATTGACATTTTCAAGTGCTGTTTCTTCGATATTTCTATAGTCGACAGTCTCTTTCGTCTCTAACACCTTATCATGCAAGTTGACGAAGGTTGTATACTCGCCTATCCATCTGAGTTTAACCGTGCCTGTCCTACCATTTCTATGTTTTGCAATAATAAGTTCAACAGTGCCTGGCTCATCCTCTTGTGGAACATCGTTGTATTTTTCTGGGTTGTAAAGGAACAGTACAATATCCGCATCCTGCTCAATAGCACCAGAGTCTCTTAAGTCAGAGAGCATTGGTCTGTGCCCATTTTCAGTACGTCCTTCAACCGAACGAGACAACTGAGAAAGTACAATAATAGGCACATTTAATTCTTTTGCGGTGATTTTTAAGTTACGAGAGATGTCGCTGACTTCATTCTGTCTGTTTTCGCCCTTTCTCGTACCGCTTGATGACATAAGTTGAATATAGTCTATCATGATTAGGTCTATATTTTGTTTTGCCTTTAGCCGTCTACATTTTGTTAAGACGTCTGCTGGTGTGGTGAGAGATGAGTCGTCTATGTAAAGATTGCTTTGCTCCAATTTTTTGGTCGCAGTCCAAATACGTTTCCACTCCTCTTCTGTCATTGTACCATTAAGTGCCTTTGCCATGCTGACCTTTGCAAGAGAACAGATAGCCCTCTGCATTAGTTGCTCTTTACTCATTTCTAGCGAGAACACTGCACAGGTCTTACCATATTCAACTGCCGCATTTACCAAAATGTTCATCGAAAAAGAGGTCTTACCTACACCTGGTCTTGCAGCCAAAAGTATAAGGTCACTATTGTGAAGTCCATTGGTGATTTGGTCAAATTCTTTATATCCTGTAGGAATACCATGAAGAGAAGACGGGTCTTTTGCAATGGTATCAAATTTTTCTAGTACCTTTTTTATCGCACCTTCTGGTTTGCCAACGTGTTCAAGTGCGGAACGTTCTTCTTTCTCTGCAATATCAAATATCTCTTTCTCTGCAAATTGAAGTGATGAATCTTTATCTTCATTTTCAAAAGCATCTTCTATAATATTTTGACCTGCTGATATGAGTTTTCGTCTTATTGAATCAGATTTTACTATATCACAATAGTATTTGAAGTTTGCAGCGGACGGAACAACGTTTGTAAGGGCTGTGATATACTCAATTCCACCCACTTTATCGAGAAGTTTGTCCTTATCAAGTTGATTGGTAAGAGTTACGAAGTCAATAGGTGTAGATTTTAAGTATATTTTCATCATTGTGTTATAGATATTCTTGTGGGCATCGGTATAAAAATCGCTTTCTTTCATTAATCCAAGAATATCCCCTTGAGACTGTACGTCAATAAGAATACAGCCAAGCAATGCTTGTTCTGCTTCTATATTATGAGGCATAATTTTATAGTTACCAGCCATATTCTCTCCTTTTATAGTCTCAGGTTATCTTTTACAATAAAAAACTATTCTTTTGTAAACGGGTCTTTCTTCCCGCTCTTTTCTAG
>CAJFOL010000090.1 GCA_904397185.1 uncultured Clostridia bacterium | reverse complement strand
TCGCTTGCAAGTTTTTCTTGACTTAGCCCCATCTCTTTTGTTAGATTATTAAGCCTTGTTCCAAATTTTTCCATAAAATTCTCTTTATCAATTATAACAAAAATTTCTTGCAAAATGCAAGAAATTCCCATTACATTAATAAATTTCCATTGTCCGTCTCAATAACCTTTAAGACGTTCTCCAGTTTTCCGCTTGTAACATTATAATAGAAATAATATGTGCTATTCTGCTCATGTCCTTCAACTTCAATACATACAACTTCTCTATTGTAATCAAGTGGAGAAAGTACATATCTTGTGCTTGTTATTGTAAATTTTGAAGGAACTTTCGCCTTTGCCTCGTCAAACGTTAAACTTCCCTTGCTAAGCGACCTATCTACGTGGTTTGTAAAATAAGAAGTTGCATCGTATCCTACAATATTGCCTGTCACAAGGTTGACCTTTACTTTTACAAGGTCAGGATACAGCACAATGTTGTCTATAACAGGGGCGATATTCAAGTACACATCATTGTCCACACTATCTGACCAAACCACAGTAGCATTTTCGATGCCATTCTGTTTTGCAAAGTCGACAGCAATATTTTTCGCTTTTTCCATATCTATTGTGGCTTTGCCGTCATCACCTGCCCCGCTAATAGTCAGCACATGACCGCCAACTTTTGTGACTTGCACAAAAAGCATATTATCGCTAGAGTTTGTGACATTAAAGTTGTATGTCTTAAATTTGCCGTTGGTCTCGCTCACAAATTTCGCACTAGCACCGCTTTTAAAGTATTTTTCAATATTTGCCTTCGCCTCTGCTTTTGTAATGTTGTCTCCGCTCAAACCCTTGACCGTACTGTTTGTAACCGAATCTGAAAACGGACCATCATATATCATGGTAGGATACTCGACATCGTTGTCTTTGAGTGATGATAGACTTCTTGAAAAGTCGTTGCTGTCAGTATCAATATTCATGCTCGCATCAACTATTGAATAACCTCTGTTTATCCTTTCTGCAAATTCATTGAGTTGTGTTTTAAGACTGAGAATGCTCTGTTCAATCTCATCCAAGGTGTTTTTATCTTCATCGGTCAAACTTCCTCCGTCTGCGAGTTTGTCAGCAAGAGTGGACGTATAACCCGAGATTTGATTTACCATTTTAACTGTTTCTTGAATATCATTTTGAGAAAAAGGCAGGGATGCAACTGCAATTTCTGCTTCACTTGCATTTTTCGAAGCCTCTAAAAGTATCTTTCTTTGGTAATTTGAAGTGGACGAATTGAGAGTTTTGGATATCTTTGTCTCTAGGTTGTTTACAGAATCGACCAAACTATAAAAATTGCTTTGATAAGAATTTTCGAGTTCGCTCTTGTACTGCATTTTTTGACTATCAGTTACAGCAAAGCCTATGCCAAATCCAATGGTCGATATAGCAAGAAGTGCGGTGGAAATTGATAGACCTGTTATAATATAGTTCTTTTTCTTTAATTTCTTATCCTTATTATAATTGCTTTTCTCGCTCGACAGCAAACTTTCGCCAATCTCTTGCTTTCGGATAGTTTCGCTTTTTTGTTTCGTTTCTAAAATATCGTTCATACTCCCTCCTATAAGCAGAACACGTGGTTACCAATGGTAACAACCGTCTGTCTCGACCAAATCCAAGAACTTGTTGCAGTCGCTGGATTATAATAGTAAATACAACCATATGTAGGGTCCCAACCATTCAGTGCATCCTGTGCTGCCTTATAGGCTGTGCTGTTTGGAGTTAGGTTTATCTGCCCGTCACTTACTGCAGTAAATGCCCCCTTTTGATATATAACACCAGAGATGGTATTTGGGAATGATGGACTTTCCACCCTGTTCAAAATAACTGCTGCAACTGCGACTTGTCCTGTGTAAGGTTCCCCTCTCGCCTCGGCATAGACACACTTGGCAAGCAGGTATAGGTCATTTGAAGACTGCGAAGAGCCAGAACTTGACAAGGTCATACCAAGTGCCGCCGCGGTATTCGGTCCGACTATACCATCGACCGCAAGCCCGTTCTTCCTTTGGAAATACTTGACCGCTTCCCTTGTCTGAGAACCATATATGCCATCGACTGCACCTTTATAATATCCCCACCTTTTCAGTTTTGTTTGAATAGTTCTATTCTCGGCAGTGGTGGTCGCTGCTTCGCTGACAATCCCTCTTCGCTCTATTCCATCAGGTTTCAACGTCATGTTAAGCCCAGTAAATGCAAAGGCAAACACGAAGATGAGAGAGATAAAGCATAAAAATTTCTTTTTCATTTTTCCTCCTATATTACACTTTTAATTATCTCCCAAATTCGCGAAATATATACAATATTGTCAGAATTTTTTGTTTTTGTGAAACAAAATGCAGGAAAAACTATGCACCACCAGTTGTTTCCCTCGCCCGAGCCAAGTTCTAAAATAAGAGCATCATAATTGCCTTCCTCCAAAGTAACATCCTCATAAGTACGTGTTGGGAAATACTCATTGTCTATCTTTGCATGGGTTTTGTATGTAAAATCATTCTCTTCAAGGACACGGTCAGCCACACTTTCAATAAATCCAAAGTTTGCCTCTATCACCTTCTTTGCTTCCTCAAAACTTTCAATTTCACTGACAAGTGGGATAAGTTCCTCTACGACTGCATCTTTGACCTTGTATTTGACACTTTGGTCAGCATAACTATTTGAGTTTGCCCTGATATGTATTCGAAGATACTGCACACTGCTCTCCGAATTAATCGGACAAAATAGTAAGACAAGCACAAGTGCAATCGCTGAGATTATTCCAATTATGTATTTCATAAACACTCCTAATTCATAGATATAATTGACAATAAAATATTGAAATAATACTTTTTACATAAAAAAATAGGTCAAAAACGACCTATTTTTGTCAAATTATTGTATAAATAACTCTAAACTCGTTGATAGAAGAGAATAAGAGATGTGTCCTCACTAAGCGGGAAGACCACGTCAGCATTTTGTGAGGATACCTGTTCTTCCTTGACCTTTGCATGCTTTGCAATATCCCAAAGTTCGTCACCCGCATGAGCAAAAACCACTTCCATTGCATAGTCTCTTGCTTGATAATCTTCAAGTGACACCGCATCAGAAATAATACCATCAACTTTGTCATAGCAGTAATTTACATTTGCCTTAACCTTTGCATCATAGAACAGTTCCCTGCCCTTTCGCACTGTAACATCCACGTCATGCACAATCGCATCAACACTTAATAGCCCACCTTCTGGATAATTGAATTTGTCGGAAAGAGAGAATGGTACATCTATTTCAGCACTGTACAGAGCATTGTCCTCATCATTAAGATAGACAACTGTCGTCTTGGCAATGCCTTCAATAAAGATTTCGCCGTCTTGCATATATGAATTTGTCACAGTTACCGAATTGCCACCACTGAATAAAATCTTGTCAACTCGCGGTTTGTCTTCTTCTAAAACGAGCGATCCTTCAATCTTGCCTTCAACAATATCCATAGGGCAAAGGTAGGTCATATCAAAAGACTCTGTGGTGACCTTTGTGTCACATTTTGTACTGTAAAGGTCCTTTACTACAGAAATATTGTCCTCGCCAAATGCCGTTGCATATAACGAAATAGGCACTTTGACAACAATCTTACAACCCTTTTCGTCCTCCACTATCTCACAAGTCACTCCGTCTTGCTTTACAGTGGCACTGCATTCAACTAGACTCTCCCTAGTTGCACCGTCAAGTTCAATCTCTTCTTTAAAAGTGTCGTAAATATATCCGCTTTCAAACTTGTCATTGTCATTAAGGTATACAACCCTTGTCGAAACCTCACCGCTCAGCGAAACAAAGTTCTGCCCGCTCTCACAGGACTTGACAATTACACTGCTCTCTGAAAGCAAAATCTTGGTTATCTTTTCACGAACGACAATCTCACTTGCAACCTCAATATCTTCACTGCCACTTCCAATATACTTTATGATTGTCATATCTGAATTTTTTAGACAAACGTCATCGTCTCCACTTCGAATAGTCTTGACCTCTTTGCTTGCCATAACATACCCAGATTGTTCCAAATTGACAACAATCTTGACACTTTCTCCGCCAATACTTTCAATATTATAGTCAATTATCTTGACTTTAACCACCGCCGTTTGCCCATTCTCTATACTATCACTTTCAAATTTGGAAGAAAAAGGACAGGTCGAACAAACAGTGTTAATCTGCCCGTCACCAGTTAAGTACACAAGTTTGACATCTACATTACCTGAAAAATTAACCACTCCACTCAGTACCTCTTGGCTGATTTTTCCCACTCCTAAAGAAACCGACAAAACCTTTGATACACTCTCTCCCGCCGTAATATTGCACTCCAAAGAAAACTCGCTCTTAGGCAAACTTCCTTTTTTTGCAACATAAAAATTATTTGATTCAAATGCCATTTTACCCTCCACTCCAATCTTTACAAGATATAACTACTCACCTCATGCAAAAAATATTACAAAAAAGTTTAAAAATTTGAAGTTTTGGCAATAATCACTAAAAATCATAAGAAAAATGTTTTTTATAAATATTATCTAAAAATTTAATTTAAAATATATATTTTTCGTATTTATTATTTAAAAACACAAAAATAATTAATTAAATTATTAAAATAATATTTTCCAAATTATTAAAATATTTTTTCAAAACCCACAATGGAAAAAAAATATATATAAAAGATATTAATAAAATATTAAATAATAAATACAAAAATATGCAAAAATTATAAAAAAATAAAAAAAATTATATTAAAAATAAAATATTTTAAAAAATTACAAAAAGGAGAGACAAAATGAGAAAAGCAAGTACTAGTATAGATGAGATTAAATCAAAGATATTGTCACTTAAAGGTGTTGAGGTTGAAATGAGATATAACCGCGGACGGAAGAAGTTTGATACGATTAGTGGAACAATAAAGGACGTCTATCCAAGTGTCTTTACGGTGAGCCTAACAGACAGCACCCAACTTCAGACCTTTTCCTACTACGACGTCCTCTGTGGTAATGTGATTATTTTGTGAAGGATATTTATCCACTTCACACTAAGAAATTTATATAATTAATTTTTTGTATAAACATTATACTCTCCCTCAGTAGTCTTAGTAAAGTTATCATTCAAATATGTATTCGAGCCATCATCAATACTTGCAAGTACTCTGACAGTTGTGGCTGTACTAAAAAGGGCCCCAGATAAGTAATTTAAGTATACATAACTACTATTTAAAACAACAATATGATCATAATGCAAGCCACTAAAAGCTCCCTCTCCAATATATTCTATATTATCAGATAGAATATTCAATTCTATTACATTTGGATAATAAGCATCAGTATAAGGCCAAAATATGTATGTTGGAATACTTTTTACATCCATACCTATAGTAACCTTTACTCCGGTGCTATCTTCTCCTATACTTTGGAAAACACCATTCCCATATTCTAAATCATTTAAGGCTATCGCATTATAATTTAGTTCAACCAAATTTTTGCAGTCACTAAAAGCGGCTCTCCCTATTGTATTTACATTTTCAGGAATCGTGATTGACAATAAACTATAGCAACCTGTAAATGCTCCGACCCCTATACTTAATAAATTTTTACAAATATTCAAGTCTATATTTACTGAATTAGTGCAATACATAAAGGCACCATCTCCAATTGTTAATAAAGTCTCTGGAACCTCAATATTTGTTGGTCCATAATCAATATCTCCGTTAATAATTGAGGCAAGATATTCTAATTCTTCTTGTGTTATATTGCCAATATCATTTATTGGTGCAAAAGCATAAGCACCTATTGCCGTAACTGTATAGTCATCACCTTCAATAATTGAATAATCTCCCTTTGGCTTATTTGCAAGTTCGATTGTCATTGGATAGGATCCACAAGGGGTGAATTTCAGTTTTTCTCAGTCTACAAATTCATTTTAGCAAGTTTAAAGAGACTTTAAATCTAAGTGCCGTCATAATGTAGTCATTTTGAATAGTGAATTTCATTTTTTTAAAAAATTGTCAATTTTAAGTCCTTATACATTCACTTTTCTTTTTTATTTCTTATTTTTTATTTAAATGGGGTATCAAAAAATTTTCAAATCATTTTTTGTGTGGATAACTTTTTTAAAATTTTTTGATACCCCATTTTACCCCCCCCGCCCTTTTGTCAAGCAAATTGACACACTTCGAATGAATTTTACCACCAAAAAGGGCTACCGACCTGTACTACTCCGAAATTTAAAAGGAAATTTTGATTAAAAATAGTAAAAGATGATTTTTCGCACATAAATTGATTTCAATATACATATATTGGCTAATTTAAATATCTATTTTGCTCTGCATTTTTTATGTCCCTTCACTCTCGGAAAAGAAAATTTAATAATTGCAATTATTAATATAATAACTTCAATAAAATTCATCAAGGCTGAGGTGTAGACCTTGTTGAGCATACCATACACACCATTTAGCGAACTTGGTATTAAACTTAAATAACGCATAGTTTGCAAATTGCTACAATTTTTGGCTATTGTTGCAACAATTGATGCCACAACCGTGATTAAATCTATAACGTTATTTGCAAAGAACAGCCCAGACACCAAATAAAGTTCAAAGAATATAAATAAAACGTGTATAGGTGGACGAACATTCCTTTTCTCAAACATATAAAAAACTAACAGTCGCAAAACTGAAATTAAGGTGTTGATTCCCCCCGTTAATGCACCATTAAATATGAATGATACCGCATAAAAAATATTGCAAACAATTTGCAAAAGTAAAAAGGTTTTTCTATTTTTTACAAAGTAAGATATTGCAAGGACAACTAATGCAATACCACCCATAATTTGTGCTAGTATAAAATTCATATCTAATGTTATATCACATTAATTTTATTTTTACAAATAATTGGCACAATTTGCTAAATTCGACAAAGTTTTACAAAAAGAAATTTCTTCTTATCAAATATTTTTGACTATACATTATTAAATATGTTATAATCAAATAAATTTTATTAGGAGACTAAATGCTAGAAATATACAATTTAACCAAAAAATTTGGTGACAAAACGGCTGTTGACGACCTTTCGTTAACTGTTCAAGATGGTCAAATTTGTGCTTTTATTGGACATAATGGTGCGGGTAAAACCACAACTCTCAAGTGCATTGCTGGTATACTCGAATTTGACAAAGGCGAAATACTTGTTGACAGGCTTGACATCACCAAGCATCCTCTTGAAGCGAAGAAAAACATTGCATATATTCCTGACAATCCTGACCTTTACGAACATTTGAAGGGCAATGACTATTTAAACTTTATTGCCAGTGTTTTTGGTATGAGCAAAGAGGAGAGAAAGGCAAAAATTGAAGAATATGCACAAAAACTAGACATTTACAAAGATTTAAACACTGTTATTTCAAGTTATAGCCACGGAATGAAACAAAAACTTGCTTTAGTCGCAGGTCTTATCCATAACCCCAAACTCATGCTACTTGACGAGCCATTTGTTGGACTTGACCCTATAAGTAGTCACTCATTTAAGGAGATTATGAAACAACTTGCAAGCCAAGGTGTCACAATTTTTTATTCCACTCACGTGCTTGACGTGGCAGAGAAGATTTGCTCGCACGTTGCAATAATCAAACAAGGCAAACTGATTAAACATGGAACCATGCAAGAGGTGACAAGTGATGACAGCCTTGAAAATATATTCTTGGAGCTTGAAAATGAAAAACACAATTAGTCTTGCCTTCATATATTTCAAACAAACCTTGTCGCAAATGTTTCGGACAAAAAAGAAAGGGTTTTCAAATGGCATAACCGCTTTTGTGATTTTCATAATCGTCATGCTTGCCATGGCTTTTTCGTACCTAGGCACTGCCGAACAGTTCAGCGAGATAGGTCATCCCGAATATGTTATAGTCATAGGACTGATTTTCTCGGCTTTTTTAGTGCTAATGATGACCGTTTATGATAGCCAAAATCAGTATTACAAAAACAAAGACTATGACTTGCTTGCAAGTATGCCCATCAAGACATGGTCAATCATAACCGCAAAGTATTTAAGTTCATACTTCGTATCTTTTTTCTACGGCTTTATGTTGGCATTCCCTGCATATGTCATATACTTTATCTTCTGCCCTATCACCATCCCTGCCGTAATATACTCAATATTTTCATTCTTCTTTATCCCAACTTTTACTCAGATAATAGGTTCAATCATCGCCTACATTATCAGCCTCATAACCTCCAAAATGAGCAATAAACGTCTAATTTCAAATATCCTAACAATATTTTTTACCCTCGCCCTTATCGTCTTTATCTACTTTGCAAACAGCACCCTCATGCAAAATCTATTTGCAAACGGCTTCCCGCTTTGGATAAAAATCGTCTTGCCGCATATTTTCTTCTTGTTTAATGCACTGACAACTGGCTCTTTCCTACAATTTCTTGCATTTTTAGCAGTAACAATGGGCTTTGCACTGATAAGTATTTTGATTATTTCTATCGGCTACAAAAGGATAAACTCAAGCCTTACAACCACGAGCAGAAAAAATAAAAACAAAACTCTCATTTACTCAAATGAGAAACCATTTTCTTCGCTAATAAAAAAAGAGGCAAAAACCTTTTTCAACTCTCCCTCTTACTTTATAAACGGACTGATGGGACCAATCATCGTCATCATTCTTGCCATAACCATGTCGCTCGGTGCAAGTGAGGTGTACGGCTCTTTTGAATCGTTCCCGTCAGAATACTTCATCACAATGTATATTTGTTTTTCCTCAATGTGCCTCGGCATCGGGGTTCCAACCTCCGCCTCAATCTCAATAGAAGGACAAAAACTATATATGCTTAAAAGCCTGCCAATATCGTATAACACTCTTATTTGCTCAAAACTTGCCTTTAACCTAATTCTATTCTTACCTTTCACCCTGATAGGCTCGACCATCTTCGTAATAATTGCACCTTGCACAATCGGCGAGATTTTTCTTGTATATCTTTTGCCACTTTTAAGCATGGGAACCTTTAGCGGGCTCGGACTTTTGACTAACCTAAAATGGTATAGACTTGACTGGACAAATGAATCGCAGGCGGTCAAACAAAGCATGAGCCTCTTTGTGTCCATGATGATAGCAATTTTGCTTTCGCTGACCCCATTTCTTGTGTATTTCTTCCTGTTTGAAGAGATTTCTCTTGTGCTGTCACTATCTCAATATTTTGCAATCTACCTCGCCCTTTTAGCCGTTCTCTGCTCAATATTTTATACCCTACTTTT
>CAJFOL010000089.1 GCA_904397185.1 uncultured Clostridia bacterium | reverse complement strand
GTGTGCTTCACACACCCATCACATAGTATGTATGACCATCAGCCTCACCCTTGCGAGCAAGTTCGGCTTCCGATAATATAAATTATTTTCTATATTTTTTACTTATTTTTTTAACTTCTTTGTTTTTTTCCATATTTTTTAATTTTTAACTTAATTTTTCTTTATTTTCTTGTCAAAAATCTTTTAAAAACGGCAATATTCTTTAACTGTTCCTCATGTGTACTTTTTTCTCCATGACCGCTGTATGCCTCGTCAAAGGATAGTTTTTCAAGTTTGCAAATAGAGTCATACATTTCCTTTCGGTCTCCGCCATTAAGGTCTGTTCTTCCAATTCCCTTTTCAAAAAGCACGTCACCTGAGAAGAGTTTACCGTCTATGATATAACACTCACAGCACCTGCTATGACCTGGGCAATGATAGCACTCAACTTCAAAATTGCCAATTTTTATAGTCTTATCCTCATCGATAAATTCAAAATTTGAAAAATCGTCTATGGTCTCACCATGCTCCGAATAAATCATATCGGGGTTCGTCAAGGTCTCTTTTATATCCTTGCTGGCATAGATTTTGCACTTAAAAAATTTGGCATAGTCTAGGCAGTGGCAGGAGTGGTCATAATGTCCGTGAGTTAAAAGTACACCGATAACTTCATCACCTCCGACAGCCTTTATAACGTCATATTTAAAAGCACCGCTATCAATAATTAAGCATTTACCATCTTTGCTGACAATATACACATTAGCATCTAAAAATTGCCCAATAAGTCTCTTTATCTCCATTTTTTCACCTATTTTGTATATTGTAGCACTTTTTTAACAAAATGAAAACTGTTTTTTGCAAGTTTTGTGGTTTTACTCCTTTTGGCTTTGTCCTCCCTCTTGCACCTTTACCGCCTCTTGGTCGTCCTCAAGATAGTACACAAGGGTCTCTATCTCGCTTAGGTATGCCTGCTGTTGAAGGTCTATCATGTGAACTAGGTATTCTGCAAAATCTGTTATATCCTTGGTGTTGATGCAGTGCGACAAGTGGTCATCGTAACTTGCCTTGCTATCCGTTCTAAAGGCGACAATTGGATAGCCTGCACAGAGGAGTTCATAGTTTGTAAACAATCTTGAAATGCGTTTATTACCGTCTCTGAATGGTTGGATTCTGGAAATTTCTAAGTTTAATACCGATGCTTTGATAATCGGTGGCAGGTCCGACTTATTAACCCAGTCCAAAGCCTCCTTTATCTCTTTGGTAAGAGGAGAATTGTCATATTTTATAGGATTGCCTAGGTCATCTCGTTCGACCACCCTTCGAAGTATTACTGGCTCCCAGGCAAAGTCGTAACCTACTCGCACGTTGGTACTGCGAAAGGCTCCAATACCGCTCTCGCCCTCCCTATCTGTGCCAGCAAACAAGATTTTACTAATAACTTCAAGGGCATGAGGTGAAAGTTTGTCACCACTATCACGAGACAAATTTGCAAACTCGATGATTTGAGATAGAGCCAGCATATGGTTTTTGTTTGGCAAAACCTTAAACTCCCGCTTTTGTGTGTTGATAAAAACAAGGTGGGTGTTCCTAACAAAACTATCTAGAAGTTGGCAGGTGCGGTACTTGCCTGTAATCTTACTTCGCTTATAAAACTTTTTTAAATTGTCAAGTGTTATAAACTTGAATTTTGAGTCTTTCATCTTCAAAATTGTGTTTATAGCAAGTCCAAAATCGGTGTTATTTCTAAAACCAAACACCTGATTTTCGTCTAGTTGTTTCCCTGCCGAGTACTGAAAAGCAAGTATCCCGCTGTTTGTGATAAGCCCATACTTTATATCTCTAAGGTTGTCCTCCGCTTCACCATAATCAACATCCTCAAGTTTGTCGCTTTTGATAACATAATCAAGGTTTACAAGGTTGTTGAAAGCCTGCAAAAACGGAATGACAAACGATGCATACTTGCCCGACTTATACCCCTCAATCCTATTTTGTTGTTCCTCTATCTTACTTGTGTCAATCTCGCGAGACAATTTATAGCCCTTAAATCCTATTTCCATCACTTCTCCTAAAAATATTTTATCATACTATGGCAAATTTTACAATATTATTTTGACATTTTGTAGCATTTTGGTTAAAATAGTTTCAAAGGAATTTGTTATTATGTTAAAATCAATATCAAACGAAAAAGTACAAGAAATTATGGACTATTTCAACAAAACGAAGCACGAGGACTCTTTTGAGTTCACTCTTGGCTCCATAACCGATTTTATTATCAGCACGCCCCACTCAGTTTTGCAAACTAGGGAAGGCAAAGAAAAACTGGCAGAGCCGTATACAGGTGTCATAGCGAAACTGCTTAACTCTTACTATGGCTACTCCATCCTTTGCAAGACAAAAAACTGCGATGACGATGCAAACTACGATGAAAAATCATCATATAAAGAATTTTTGTATAATTACTGCAAAAAATATAAGCCTATCTTGGTTATTGATTTGCATGGACTGTCAAAAAAACGTGAATGCACTATAAATTTAGGCACAAATTATGGTCAAACACTCTTTGATGACACCGAACTTTTGGGTGATATTATACAATCTTTTCGTAATATCGGCATAAGTAAAATAACTACCGACCACCCGTTTGACTCTAGCGGAAAGACTATCGCTGGATGGATATCATCAAAGACCAAGCAAAAAGCCATCCAAATTGAGATAAATAGCGGGTATTTTGATATGACAAGTGCCAATATCGTCAAAATCGTCAATGCTCTTCATCATCTCTGCCAAAAACTGCGAAGTAAAAATGTCGTTCGCTCACGAAAGATTGATATTGAAAATTTAAGGCTACATGACAACAAGTTCTATGAGTCACAAAGTCTCAATGATTTTGAATATGTAAATGGTATCCCTGAAATAGTTATCTCCGCTCCACATGCGAAAAAAGGTATGTTTGCTGGTAAAGTTAAACAAAGCGAGTCGATGACTGGTAGCATATGCAAAACATTCTATAAAGAATTTGGCTTTTCTATCATATATAAGAGCAAGGATAACGATGAGGACTATTTTAACAGCAAAACAAATGCCTATAAAAGCACCCTTTTTAAAGAGGTGTTATCTCCAAAAACAAGATTGTTTCTCGAACTTCATGTCCTAAGCAAGTCAAGAGTCCAAGACGTGACCATCTTCTTGCCGAAGAGTTATGAGAATGAAAAGTTGTATCAAATTATCAACATTCTAAATAACCACAATCTTCACTACTTCTCTATCAATTCTGTCTTTGACTCATATAAAAAATCAAGGACCATCAATCAAATACGAAGAGATTGTTTTAAATTGCAACTATGTTTCAATGAACGTCTTATTGAAGATAACGAAAGATTAAAAGATATTGTCGACTCACTCAAGGATATTATTTCACTATTTATTTAATAATTATTGCATTTTTAAAAAATACTAAAAAATAACAAAAAATAAAATTTTATAAAAAAATACTAAAAAATAACAAAAAAATATCACTTATTAAATATAATGTGATATTTTTTATTGATTTTATGTGGTATTTTTGATAATTTTTGAGATATTTTTCATATTTTTACGATTTTGATAATTTTTTTTGATATTTTTATTGATTTTTTGTGTTTTTACTAATATTTGATATATATTTGTATATATCTTTCCAACTGTTTACAAGTAACTTATTATCTCCTTTGCAAATCCTATTTGCTGGATTTTTGAAGACTAAAACAGGTACAACATTTGATATTTCATTGATATTACGAGGTGAATCGTCTATCATAATATCCACTTTTTCGTTTATAACCAATGCCTTTTTGCCTGTTTTTTCATTGCTAAAACATATTTTGTCATAATAGATATGATTTTTTGCGAGCCACTGCACAACCGCTTTTCTCATATTTTCTCCTCGCTCGTCTTGAAAATCACTATATCGTCTTGATGTGATGATAACAACTCTATGTCCATCATTGTGAAGTTTTCTCATATATTTGTCGGCATTATTCATCATCTTTCCGTGTTTAGCATAGTGGAATACGTATCTCTCCCAAAACTCATTCTCCACTTCAAGCGAAACGTTCATTTGAATATAAAAATATTCTTTTGTTTTGTCAAATTTGTAAGGAATATTTTCCTCCTTTAAAAATTTTCTAAAGTAATGCCATGTATACTTGTTAAGTTCGGCAAGCACACCGTCAATATCAACACCTATTACCATTTTTATCTCCTGAAATTATGCTCAAAATTTATCAACTTTGACTAATTTACTAAATTAATTAAATAAAAATATGAGAAAATATAAACTATGTGATGTTAAAATTTTATTTGCATAAAATTTTATAAATTCTAGCGAATTTGTGTGTTTTACACACTCATCTCAT
>CAJFOL010000088.1 GCA_904397185.1 uncultured Clostridia bacterium | reverse complement strand
CGAATTTGTGTGCTTCACACACCCATCACATAGTATGTATGACCATCAGCCTCACCCTTGCGAGCAAGTTCGGCTTCCGATAATATAGCATCTAGTTCCCCTATTATATCTTCTCTAGCATTTTGCAATGTAATAAAAGTATCTGTCCTATTATTGTTATTATCTAGAATATTAAAAAATCTTCGCATATAGCCTCCTTGTTTTATTTATGCATTTGGTCTATTTGATGACATGATTTTTATAAAAATGTTAGCGAAGAAATTTCACATTAAAAAATAGGCAAACTTTGTTTAAGTTTTACTTAGTCAATGTATTGCCTATTTTTTAATATTGTTAAATTAACAAACTGCTTTACTATCTGCAGTCTTTTTTATAATTTCTGGTTGACCATTATCAAGTTCAATAAACTTATCAGTTACTATTATTTTATCGATATCCTTGATACTTGGTGCCTCATACATGAGTTTATTCATTTTACCTTCAATAATTGTACGTAGCCCTCTGGCACCTGTTTTGAGTTCCATAGCCTTTTTGGCAATTGCTTTGATAGCATCATATGAAAATTCAATGTTTATTCCATCAATTTTAAACATTAAATCATATTGCTTGATTATTGAGTTTTTAGGTTCAGTTAAAATCTTAACTAAAGCATTCTCATCAAGTTCATCAAGTCCAACAACAACTGGAAGTCTACCGACAAATTCAGGAATAAGTCCAAACTTTATTAAATCATTAGGTTGAATGTCTTTTATAAAATTCTTCTTTTCCTTCTCTTCTTGGCTTTGAATATTAGCATTAAATCCAAGGGTTGAGTCGTCTTCTCTGGCTTCGATAATCTTGTCAAGGCCAACAAAAGCCCCTCCGCAAATAAACAAGATATTTGTCGTATCAATTTGGAGCATTTCTTGATGAGGATGCTTTCTTCCTCCTTGTGGTGGCACAGATGCGACAGTACTTTCAAGTATTTTTAACAGTGCCTGTTGTACCCCCTCGCCCGCAACATCTCTTGTTATAGAAACATTTTGAGTTTTTCTTGCTATTTTATCAATTTCATCAATATAAATAATTCCACGTTGAGCCTTTTCAATGTCATAGTCTGCATTTTGGATAAGTTTTAAAAGAATATTCTCTACGTCATCACCGACATAACCTGCTTCTGTTAAAGTTGTGGCATCAGCAGTAGCAAATGGGACTTTTAAAACCTTTGCTAAAGTCTTTGCAAGAAGAGTTTTTCCAGAACCAGTAGGTCCAACCATAAGAATATTACTCTTTTCAAGTTCAACATCATTCTCATCATTTTCTGATTTTGTCAGGTTATAGTTTAATCTCTTGTAATGGTTGTATACTGCAACTGCTAAAACCTTCTTTACTTCGTCTTGACCTACAATATATTCATCTAGTTTTGCTTTAATTTCGCTAGGTGTTGGAAGTTCTATTTTTTCAAATGTTTGCTTTTGTGCTACTTCAGTGATTATATCTTTGCAAATTTCAATACACTCGTCACAAATAAAGGCATCGCCATTAGGACTTGCAACTAATTTTTTTGCATCTTTTTGGCTTTTTCCACAAAAACTACATTTACATTCTAAATCAGACATTAAGCCTCCTTGTTTTGTTTCTTTCTGGATACGAAAATTTCATCTATAATTCCGTAATCTTTTGCCTCCTGTGCTGTCATATAATTATCTCTATCAGTGTCTTTTTCAACTATCTCTAGTGGTTTTCCTGTGTTCTCACTAAGCATATGATTCATTTGGTCTTTTATATATTGAATGTGATTTGCTTGAATTTGAATATCACTAACCTGCCCTTGAGCCCCACCTAGTGGCTGGTGAATCATAATCTCGCTGTTTGGCAGAGCAAATCGTTTGCCCTTTGTTCCACCAGCAAGCAAGAAAGCACCCATTGATGCTGCTCTTCCAACACAGATTGTAGAGACATCACATTTAATATACTTCATCGTATCGTATATCGCAAGTCCAGCCGAAACACTTCCGCCAGGGCTATTAATGTATATGAAAATATCTTTATTTGGGTTTTTGCCTTCTAGGTAGATTAATTGAGCGACAACAATATTTGCAACATTGTCGTCAATCTCACCATTTAAGAAGATGATACGGTCTTCAAGTAATCTTGAGTATATATCGTATGACCTTTCGCTGTTACCAGTTTGGTCAACTACCATTGGAATTAACATAATTTATCCCCCTTTATTATACACCTATTATAAAAAATTATTTACTTTGTTCTTTAATTAAATCCAAAACTTTTGTCATAATAACGTTATTTTCGAAGTATGCATAATCATTTGGAGACATTGCTTTTTTAAAATCATCTAAGGTCATGTTATATCTCAGTGCATACTCTTCAATATTTTTATCTAGTTCCTCGCTTGTAGCAGTGATTTTATTTTCAGAAATAATCTTTTGAAGAACAAGTCTTGTCTTTATATTTTTTTCAGCATCGCTTTCTCTATCTTTCTTAAACTCGTCCAGAGTCTTTCCAACATATTCAAGGTAATTTTGAAGTGTCATACCTTGATGAGATAATCTATGCTCGAAATCTTCCACCATGTGATGAACTTCATGTTCTACCATGGATTGTGGAACTTCTATATGACTAAGTTCAGCAATTTCATCAAGAAGAGCGACTTCATAGTCTCTTTCTGCACGTTCATCCTCGAGTTTTGTAAGATTTTCCTTTATTGATCTCTTGTATTCTTCTACAGTTTCAAATTCGGTTGTATCAGAAATATACTTGTCATCTATTTCAGGGAGTTCTTTCTTTTCAACCTTTTTTAATGTAACTTTAAATACTGCAGGTTTTCCTTTTAAGTTTTCAGCAGGATAATTTTCTGGGAAAGTAACTTTGACATCTTTTTCTTCCCCTTTCTTCATCCCTACAATTTGGTCTTCAAAGCCTTCAATAAAAGTATGAGAGCCTAGTTCAAGTCTATAATCTTTAGCCTCTCCGCCATCGAATTTCACATCATCAACATAACCAGTAAAGTCAATTACAGCGAAATCTCCATTCTCTGCAGTTTTGTCTTCTTCGACATATCTAGCATGTGATTGTCTTTCGCTCTCAAGTTCTGCATTAATTTGCTCGTCAGAAACATTGACTGCAGCCTTTTTTGCCTTTAATCCCTTAAATGATGGGAGTTCAAATTCTGGCATAAGTTCGAACTCCAAAACAACTTCAAGTCCTTTGTCGGCTGTAAATTTGTTGTCAGTAACACGAGGTTGTTCCACTGGAATAACATTTGTATTTTCACTCAAGAATTTGCTATACTCTTCTGAAACCGCATGGTCAAATGCATCATCGAAGAAAACAGTATCTCCGTAGTTTTGCTCTATAACCTTTCTTGGAGCCTTTCCTTTTCTGAAACCTTGGATATTGAATTTTCCTTTGTTTTCTTCATAAGATTTTTCTACGGCATTTTCCCATTCTTCGCTTGAGATATTGATGGTTAAAACACCCTTTTTGTCTTTTTTCTCATATTTGTACATAAATTGTATACTCCTTTGTTTAGATTTTGTTTATTTTCTTGCCTTTAAATAATACCACATTATATAAAAATAATCAACTAAAAATTAGTTGTTTTTTATAAATACTTTAGTGAATAATAGCGAATTATATCTTAACCATACCTATTATACAACTCACAATAATTGATAAAGCAACCAGCATTTTAGCGATATCTACAATTTTATCTCTTATTATATACTTTTTATACTTTTTCTTATAAAAATCAATGTTATCATTTAATTCCTGAGTTGTAACCGTGGTGGAATTTATTAGTTTATTGCAATACAATCTAAAGTCCTCATCAAAGGTTTTGTAATAATCATTTATGTACTGTAAAATGAATATTACAAGCCAATAAATACACAAAATTATCAGAAAACTTAGCGCAAAATAAACTAGCCCTCCCCAAAATGATTGGAGAGAAGCAAATAAAATGATTAAAATAAGAAGTCCTAATGTAATAAGAATATTTCTCATAATACTAAATAGTTAAAATAAATAGCACCACAATTGTCACAACAAAAACTACATAACAAACTATCCATGGGATAGATTTGCCTCGAGATTTTACCCATGAAAAAGCAAGAATTATACACAAAATATAAGCAATAACTTGCCCGACTGCACTAAAGGCATTTGATAAGGTGCTGTCATGTTCAAATATTAATGTTAAAAGTAATGATATGGAAATACAACCTATACCTATAAATGCGATAAGTGAAAGTATGGAAGTGAAATTAAATGACAATCTGCTTTTTTCTTTTCTTGGTTCTGACTTTTTGGTCGGTTCTTTATAATCTTCCATATATCTCCCTATTTACATATATGACAAGCGAGGTCAACAGTTTTATTTGAGTAGCCCCACTCATTGTCATACCAGGAAACAAGTTTTACAAAAGTTGGGCTAATCATAATGCCTGCTTTTACGTCAAAAATTGAAGTTCTCGCATCTCCAATAAAATCTGAAGATACTACATCTTCGTCAGTCCAGCCAAGTATCCCTTTCATCTCTCCATCAGAAGCCTTTTTTATTGCTTCAACTATCTCTTCATACCTTGTAGGCTTTTTAAGTCTTGCAGTTAAGTCAACAACTGAGACATTTATTGTTGGTACTCTAAAACTCATACCAGTCAGTTTGCCCTTTAAGGATGGTATAACCTCGCCTACAGCCTTCGCTGCACCTGTAGATGATGGTATTATATTATATGATGCAGCACGGCCACCTCTCCAATCTTTTTTGGAAGGTCCATCGACGGTGAGTTGTGTTGCCGTGATAGAATGTACAGTTGTCATCAGCCCTTCTTCTATTCCAAAGTTGTCGTTTATAACTTTTACAAGTGGTGCCAAACAGTTTGTGGTACAAGAGGCATTGGACACAACAAGCATATCCTTTTTGTATTCTTTATGATTTACTCCCATCACAAACATTGGCATATTCTTGCCAGGTGCAGAAACTATAACCTTTTTTGCCCCTGCATCAATATGTTTAACTGCATCTTCATATTTTGTAAACTTGCCAGTTGCTTCAATAACAACATCGACATTATGTTTACCCCATGGGATAAGCGATGGCTCTTTCTCTCCGTAAAAGGTAATTTCTTCGTCATTTACAACAAGTTTATTGTCTTTGACATAGCAGGTACCATCAAATTTCCCATGAATTGTGTCATGAGTGAACATATATTTGCTGTATTCTAGGTCAATGAATGGGTCGTTTACAGCGACAACTTCCACATCATCACGATTAGCACAAACCCTAAGAACCAATCTTCCAATTCTTCCAAAACCATTTATTCCAATTTTTACTTTATTCATTTTCTCCCTCCATTTCATTATTCCCAATTTTTATTTGTTCGTCTTCTTCATCCATGACTTCTACTGCATAGCCGTATTGCTTTTTGCCGACAATATTGTTAAAAATAGTCATAATTGCAAAAATTAAAATCACACTTAAGCAGATAACGTCTAAGCAGAAAAGTAGTAGCCCTACTATTATATTAACGGTTGCATAAATACTTACTATAGTGGTGACCACCACACCTATTAGCAGTGCTATAAGTGATATGATCATACTGTTAATATTTGTTTTTGTGTCCTTGTCTGCCTTAACCTTATCCCCTTCAACTACAGTGGTATCTTGGTCCACTCCTTTCCATCTATTAACTCTTGAGTTATAACTCAAATTTGAAGAGTTAAGCACCACAGAAGAAATGTCATCCCCAAAGTATATGGCTGATGTGTCGCCATCATAGAGTTTAACTCCAAGGCATAATTTTAAAATTTTTTGCCACAATCCCATGAAAAAAGATTGAATTTTAGTTAATGTCCGTCTGCA
Organism: uncultured Clostridia bacterium; assembly: GCA_904397185.1. Taxonomy (GTDB): domain Bacteria; phylum Bacillota; class Clostridia; order Christensenellales; family UBA1242; genus Caccovivens. Next base: position 1,651 of record CAJFOL010000088.1, on the reverse strand, counting down.
AGTTACGATATCTCTTTTAGTATTTGCAAAAGAATTAAATTCATTCACGGTAATAGATTTTCTTAATATCAAAATTGCTCCCTCGCCTAGATACTTTTGTAAAGAATTGATTATTTCTTCTCTATGAGAGCCATCCTTAAACTCAATAAAATTAAAATTGTTGCCTTCAACAGATAGAAGGTCATTTTTTTGACTTGTAACATAGCCAACAAAGACATTGACACCATTGACATTACTCAAACTTGTCAATAATTTAACATACCTTTTAGAATTATTTACAATAGGGACTACAACATTTAGCATACTCACCTCAATATTTCTTTACTCGTCTTGCATGTCTTCCGCCTTCAAAATCGGTTGTCAAAAAGACTTTGACTATTTTAATCGCTTTTTTAGGCGAAGTATAACGTCCAGATAGACACAAAACATTCGCATCGTTATGCCTCCTTGCAAGAGAAGCATAGTTTTCATTCATGCACAAAGCGGCTCTAATTTTAGGATTACGATTTGCAACAATACTCATACCTATACCAGTTCCGCAGATATAGATTCCAACATTCTTTGAATCTTCTGCAACCTTAACATTCGCGGCTTTTGCAAAATCTGGATAATCGTCAGGTTGTTCTCTTGAATAGCACCCTACATCAATGACAATTATGTTTTCTCTATTAAAGAACTTTTTTATTTCTTCTTTAAGTAAAAAACCTGCATGGTCACTTGCTAAAATAATCATAACTTATCTCCATAACTCCATTTTTTCTATTAAAATATTTATACCACTTAAAATTTCTTTTGCTGATTTTCTGTAGACTTCTAGGTCTTGCCCATAAGGGTCTAAGATATCAAAGCCTATAAGTTCTTTGAATGATATAACATTTTTGGATTTTATTGCCTGCTTTTGATTGGCGGTCATCGTGATATATAAAGTATTTTTGTCAATTTTTCCGAGTTTTATAGATTTTCTATTAGCATAGGTCGCTCTATATTCCTTTAGAACAATTTTTGTATTTTCACTGATATTCTCACCAGTAGCGGACAATCCCCTTGATGCAACTTTTATACCTTCTATTTTTCGGTCTTTTAAAACTTTTTTCATAAGCCTTTCAGCCATAATAGACCGACAAGTGTTGCCTGTACATACAAAGCAAATTTTTATCATATCACTCCTAACAATATAAGTTTATCATAGAAAATAAAAAAAACAAAACAATTTTGCTTTATTTTTTGTTTTGTTTATTAATTGCAATTTTTTTGGAATGATAAAGTTTGTCTAAACTATACTTTTCTCTTACACTTGGAATAAATGAATGAATAATAATTTGACCAAAATCAAAGACTATCCACTCGCCTTTATGATATCCCTCTGGGAAGATTTCCAATTCCATATCACTCATAACCATTTGAGCGAATTTTTTATTTAATGCTACACTTGTATTGGTTATAACAAAAATATACTGGCTATCACTTCCATTTTTAATCTCATAAACTGCAATGTCTTTACATTTTTTACTAGCAAAATATTCATATAAATTAATTATTCTCTCATCCATGTTTAAGCCTCGCTTAATATAAACTATGTGATGTTAAAATTTTATTTGCATAAAATTTTATAAATTCTAGCGAATTTGTGTGCTTCACACACCCATCTCAT
>CAJFOL010000087.1 GCA_904397185.1 uncultured Clostridia bacterium | reverse complement strand
GAAAAGAAGATATTGGCATTTTCAACTGCTTTCTTTCGGAAAACCGAGAAAATACCAATGATAACAGCATAAATGATAGTATAAAATACCCACATATTTTCCCCTATAACTTTTAAAACGAGCAAAGCATATCAAGTTGATTTTTATGGCGCAGAGAACAGGATTCGAACCTGCGGAGGCTATCCACCTCACACGCTTTCCAAGCGTGCGCCTTAAACCGCTCGGCCATCTCTGCATAACTTAAACTTTATCAAATAAAATCTTTTTTGTCAAGGGATTTTGCGATTGATATTATCTTAAAGGTAAATTTAGATAAAACTTGTTAAAATAAAAAATATCCATGAAAATTCACGGATATTTTTCTTAACTATTCTTCGTCCATTTCATAATGAGAACCAGAATTTTGAGTTGCAGGGAAACGTTGACCTTTTTCAAGGTAGCAACTTCCGCCGCATCTGCCATCTTTATCATAGCAAGAATAGTTACCAGATTTTGGTGCTTGTTCACCAGGTTTCCATTGTTTACTCATTTTCAACCTCCGCTATTATTGTGTGCAAACAATCGTTCTTTATTCAATAAAAGACAAAAATTTTTATCAAATAGGCTAAAATAATTTGTAAAAAAGTTTTGGTTTAAGTTATAATAAAAAAGAGGTTAATATGATAAAATTATGCACTGACAGTTGTGTCGATATAAACAAAAACCAAATTGAAGAAAACAATATTTCGGTTTTCCCATTATCAGTCATACTTGGCGATAAGGAATATCTTGATGGTGTCAATATCACTCCAAATGATATTTTCGACTATGTTGATAAGACAGGACTATTGCCAAAAACGGCAGCAAGAAGTATTGAAGATTTCAAAACATTTTTTCAAGAACTTTTAAAAGATGGTGACGAAGTTATATACATGGGCATATCAAGCAAACTTTCTTCTGCCTATAGTTATGCAAGCCAAGCGAAAGAAGAACTCAAAACAGATAAACTCCACATAATTGACAGCAAATCACTCTCAACAGGAATAGGACTTCTTGTGCTTTATGCTAGTGACCTTATAAAGCAAGGTTTGTCATGTGAAGAGATATGTCAAAAACTCGAAGAACAGGTACTTTTGAATCAAACATCCTTTGTGGTGGACACTCTCGATTACCTTTATAAAGGTGGAAGATGCTCAGCAATGGCAAGGTTTGGAGCAAATTTACTCAAAATCAAGCCTCGGCTTGAACTCGTTGACGGCAAAATTGAAAACACAGGCAAATACATGGGCAAATTTAACAGTGTGATCTATAAGTATATAGATGATATGTTAAAACTTCATAGCAACGTAAAAAAAGACTTGTGTTTTATAACTCATACCTGTCGCGATGACAAGTTTGTCAGTGAAATCGTTGACTATGTAAAAAGCAAAAACATATTTGACAAGGTTGTGTCTTCGCGGGCAGGGGCGACAATAACCTGTCACTGTGGTGAAAATACACTCGGTATATTATATTTACTTGAGAAATAGGAGAAGATTATGAAAGATTGTTTATTTTGCAAGATAATTGCAGGCGAAATTCCATCATACAAAATCTATGAGGATGAGTTTACCTATGCATTTTTGGATATTAGTAATGATGCTAGCGGTCATATCCTCGTTGTGCCAAAAAATCACTCAACAAATGTTTTGGATGCAGATGATCGTGACCTTGCTCATGTGATAAGTACTGTAAAATTTATCTCAAAACATTTGGTTGACAATTGTGGTTTTGATGGGGTAAATTTAATAAATGCAAGTGGCGAAAGTGCAGAACAGTCAGTTTTTCATCTTCACATACATATCATTCCTCGCAAAAATGGAGACAATTTTCATGTTTTTCCATCTTTGCCAAAGAATAAAGAGTTGCTTGAAGAGATTTGCAAAAGGCTTAGGATAGACAAGTGAAAGAGATAATATTGTACACAGATGGTGCTTGCTCTGGCAATCCAGGAAAAGGGGGTTGGGGAGCAATACTCTTTTATAATGGCATAAAAAAAGAAATTTCAGGTGGTGAGGAAAATACTACAAATAATCGAATGGAACTTACCGCTGTTATAAAAGGTCTTGAAGCATTAAAGGAGCCATGCAAGGTTGATATTTACAGTGACTCAGCATATGTTGTCAATGCTTTTTTGCAAAACTGGGTAGGCTCATGGCAAAACAACGGCTGGAAAAGTTCCAAGGGGAAAGTTTTAAACATAGACTTGTGGCAAAGACTTTTGCAACTTGTCTCCATCCATTCAGTTTCATGGCATAAGGTGAAAGGTCATGCAGACAACGAGTACAACAACCGCTGTGACAGTTTGGCACGCAGTGAAATAACAAAAATAACAGAATAATAAAAAACTATTATGTTTTAGTTATAGTTTCATAACATAATAGTTTTTTTTATTTATATTATATAGTATTTTTTTATCTTAATCTATATTGATAAGTTTTTCGTAAATAAGTTCATAAATATTTGGAGCATTGACTTTCCATTTGTGTATTGCCTCATTTGCTGACTGCCTTGATGGTGCTTTAATATTTAAGACAAACATAGGTTTTGTGTTGAGTGGTTCATAGATTTTAAGTTCAACATTGTACGAGCCGTCATCATTTTTTGAGTAGGTTGCACTGTATTCTTGTGAAGACTTGACGTTGAGCCTGTTTGCTTGCAGGTAGGCAGAAATTTCCTCTCTGGTGGAAAGTGGTATTCGTCTATAGAGGTTAGACAAACATTCTCTGCCTTCGTAAGTCAAAGCG
>CAJFOL010000086.1 GCA_904397185.1 uncultured Clostridia bacterium | reverse complement strand
TATAGTTTAATACAAAAATTTAAGCACTTTTGTGTTATAACTTTAAACTTTTACCTATTTTTATTTGTTATTTTTCATGTCCTGCTCATAAACTTCATTTAATTTTTTTACAAGCAGTTCAACGTCCACTTCATGCACCTCTGCCGCCTCTTCAACTGTCTCTTCTAGTCCTAAATGGCAAAAGATACAATGCATACCAAAGCCTAAGAAAACCTCACCCAAGTTTTCATCTAGACTTAAAACGTCATCTATTATCATGTTTTTAGTTATCTTATTTGTTTTTTCCATGCATTTATTATAACACATTTATTTAAAAAAGTCAAAAATTAATTAAAAATTCTAAAAATTTTATTAAAAATCATTAAAATATTTAATAAAAATACATTTTTTGTATGATTTTGTCGTTTATTCATAAATAAAAATATATTTGTATATCTTATAGCATGGAAAAGGTAAGCAATTTTATTTCAAAAAATTTAATAACTTTAGATAAAGGCGAAAATGCAGGATATATCTTAAATGTAGTTTTTGACGATGATTTAAATAGAATTCAAGGTTTTGTGGTGGCAAACGATGATACCGATAGACTTTATTTACTACAAAAAGAGGATGTGAAAGCCATAGGTGCCGATTATATAATGACCTCATCTCTTGACAAGTTGACCTTATTTTTAGAGGAAGAAGAGAATAATCCTATAGGGAAATGTGTCGTTGATACCGCTGGCTTTTCTCTCGGCAGGGTGATAGATGTGCTTGTGCAGGGAAACATTGTCAGACGAATAATTACCAATAAATGTGAGTTTTTTAAGAAAAATATTAGAAAATTAGGTAAAAATTACTTAATTTTTGGTTCAAAAGATAAAAAACGGACAGTTGCTCCAAAAGAAGTGTTTAAAGTTTCGAGTGACAATCTTCCAAATGTCTATATACAAAGTGCAAAACAGAACTCAGGCACGGTGTCAAAACCGTATAGGATACTTGCAAATCAAAATTCGATTATAGGAAGGACTATGCAGAGCGACTTGTTTGGTTATAACAATGAAATTATTGCAAAAAAATATGATATAATCAATCAAAACATAATAAATAGGGCAAAAATGCATAATAAATTGAATTTTTTAGTTTATTATAGCAAATAAAAAATATTTGAAATCATTAAAATCAATCATAATTTTGATATTTTAATGATTTTTTTTTATTTTATTAAGTTATAGTGACTTTTTAAAATAATATTATAATATTTAAAAAATATGTAAAATCTCGCACAATCGTTTGTATTTTTGCTACAATTTGTAGTAAAATAAATTAGCGAGGTAGTTATGGTTAGAATTGTTCCTAGGAGAACCAAAGTTAAACTTGAGTTTGTAAGAGGCTTTACTGCAATAGATTTGCTTTTGGCAGCCATTGCAGTTGTGGTGCTTATTGTCCTTATTGCCTCAAACTTTGAGGGGAATATTTGGGTGGCTATCATTTGGGCAATCTTTTCAATATCAATGTTCTTCAAGATTGCAGACAGTGACAGATTTTATGTTACCATAACTCACTTAGTACGTTTCTCAATGCAGAAGAAAAGATATGAGAAGTCGCCTAAGAAAGGCAAACCTAATATAAAGAATATTATCCCATTTGAATCAATTTATCGTGATAGATTTATTTCATATGGCAGTTACTATGCAGGTGTACTTGAAGTAAAGCCAGTTTTGTTTGACCTTCTAAATGAGTATAGCCAAAACAATGTCATTGACATAGGTTTTGGAAATGCACTTCGAAGACTTGACGAAAATCAAGTTTGTGAGATTGTGAAAATCAATAAAGCCATGGTGCTTGACAATTATGCTTATAATGAGAATAGAAAATATGACAGACTTCTTGACCAGTTGTACGAACATCAAATGACACAGGCTGAAGTGGATGCAAGAACACCAATTTTGGAAGAGCGAATTGCTTTCATTGAAGACCGTAACCGTAACAACAAGATTTACAAGGACTATTTCTATTTGGTTGTGCTTGGAAAGGAACTCGAAGCCCTTGAAAATACCATCAATGGTATGGCAGCCTCACTTGCATCGTGTTTGACACCTGTTACAACAAATAGACTAGTAGGTAGCGACCTTGCAGTATTTTTAAGAGCAAACTATAATCGTGAATTTAACGAACGTGACCTTGAGACGATTCCGTTTACTGAATATATCAACTGGGCAACTCCAGATAAAATAAAGTTCTCTTCTGCTAGATATAATATTGATGGCAATTATTATAGAACATATGCCATAACTGAATATCCATTGCAAGTAGGCAATGCATGGGGAGCATCATTCTTTTTACTTGATAGAACCAAAGTTGTCATGAAATTTCAAAAGGCTCCAAGGTTTGACTCAGAAAAGAAGATAGATAAAGCCATAATGGATATGGAAACTAGACTTTATAAGACAGGACGAAGCAGTACTCGTATAGAAATTTCGACACACCTTCAAACACTTCGAAACCTTTTGGCAGAACTTAAGAATAACAACCAACAATTGTATGACGTAAATACATTTATCACCTGCGAAGAGTCGGCAAGAAAAGACGTAAAGGCGGTACTAAAGCAAGAGGGCTTTAGATATAGCGAAATGTTTGCAAGACAGATTGATGCTTTCATAAGTTCGGGTATTTCAATGCGTGATAATATTAAGGAACTTCAAAGAGGTATTCCGACTTATACTTTGGCGGGTGTTTTCCCATTTGTATCAAGTGAACTTCAAGATGAAAATGGTTTCTATCTAGGAGACAATGAGTATCCAGTGTTTATAGACTTCTTCAGACGTGACCCTCAAAGAGTTAACTCAAATATGATGATTATTGGAAAGTCTGGCTCTGGGAAATCGTTTGCGACCAAGACACTACTTGCAAACTTTGCCGCAGATAACACAAAAATATTCATCTGTGACCCAGAAAAAGAGTACTCAAAATTGACAGACAGTTTAAAGGGAAAACTTATTGACGTTGGCTCGTCTTTGCAGGGTATAATCAATCCTTTCCACGTGATAAGGGCTCTTGATAAAGATGAGGACGATATAAAACCTCAAAATGAACTTGAGGAGAAAGAGGAAGTTGAAAAGCAAGACGATTCTTTCAATCAACACTTGCAATTCCTTGAACAATTCTTTAGAACAATCTTGGAAGGTATTTCATCGGATGCATTTGAGATTATCAACTCACTTATCCTTGATATGTATGCAAAATTTAACATTAATGAAAATACCGACCTTAAATCGTTAAAACCTGAAGATTATCCAACATTTGATGACCTATATGCACTTTTGCAGGAAAGATTAAAGACAGCGACAGAGGAGTTTACTTTAAACAACTTGCGTGTCGCAGAGGCATATATACGCAAGTTTGCTAAAGGCGGACGTAACTCCAACCTTTGGAATGGTCCAACGTCTATTGAGACCAACGAGAACTTTGTTTGTTTCAACTTCCAATCACTTATTGCTGGAAATAATGATATGCTTACCAATGCACAAATGCTTTTGGTGTTCAAGTATATAGAGAACGAAATTATCAACAACAAAGACTATAACAAACTTCACAACACCAATCGAAAGATTATAGTTGTAGTCGATGAAGCACATACGTTCATTAACCCTAAATATCCTATTGCTCTTAACTTCATGACAGCAATGGCTAAAAGAATACGTAAGTACGGCGGTATGCAAATTGTTATTACACAAAATATCAATGACTTCGTGGGCTCAGAGGAGATTAAGAGACAATCAACTGCGGTTATTAATGCCTGCCAATATTCACTTATATTCTCTCTATCGCCAAATGACGTAAACGACCTTATTGAACTTTACAAAAACTCAGGTGGTATCAATAAAGAGGAGCGAAACCGTATTGTTTCAGCCTCTGTCGGACAAGCATTTGTTATCACTGCACCAACTGCAAGAACAATGGTTCAAATTCATCCACTTGACTACGTAGAATCTATCTTTAAGGATAAGAACGAATAATAGAAAAAAAACTAATGTAAAAAGGAAGGTAAAAAGAAGGTAATATGACAAAATCAAAAAAATTAAGTATGTTTATATTTAGTTTGCTCCTTGTCGTAGCAAGCCTTCTTTTTGTCGCTTGTACAACAAGTGATTATAAAAACGTGACCATCACAGCATCACACGAGTCGGTCGAACTCTTCATTAGTGATAGCGATGAGGAAAACTCTCAACTTGTGACCTTTACCATCAACAATCCGCCAAGCGGAATGGAAACAGGGCTTGTATTATTGCCTTCAGATGACGGGGTATACACCGCAAGTTTGGTAAGCACTGCTGGCTATTCTAGCACCTACTCCTTGACAGGTATAAGTGGTGGGACGTCAACCTTAACCGTTAGGACAAGAGAGGGAAATGTTAGCCACACTATAAATGTTGTGGTTAGACAGTATCCAAGTGATTTGACTGCAGGCGACAATTCACTTTACCTATCTCTTTCTTCACTTTTAGCACCATCGTCAGCAGATTTCAATTTTTCTGATAACTCCACCGAAAGAGATTTGACATATTATTTCTATGGAATAGCAAATGAGCCTATATCACTTGCCGACATAGAACAAGGCTCACTTACATTTGTCTCTGCTCGCCTAATAGAACGAAATGGCAATCAGTACATAATATTTGAAGATGGGCAAGGGCAATTATATACTCTTGGCGAAGGGCAGGATGTGGCTGGCTCAACCAATATTAAGTACTCATTTATAGATGTTGAAATGGTTGATGGTGAGTACGATTTTGTAACAAACTCTGCATCAACAGTGACTGCTGGCGAAAAATTTACCTTTTTAGCAGTAAACGAAATCCAAAATGGCGAGTCTCTTTACTGCCAAAGAGATTTTTATGTAATCACTGATATAAATGCTCAAAGTATAACTCATGACTATGGTTACAAGATTGACGGGTATGACTATACAATAGGTTCGGACTACTTATACAAACTCGAAAATAGTGTAGAGAGCGAAATTACATTGATTCCAAGTTATAAAAGTGTCATTGAAGACGGATTTTTTGTAGGAAATCAGGTGGACTACATTACAGCCTATCTTGAAGTTAGCATCGCAGGTGAGGGCGACCTATTAAAAGTAAGGGCATCTTCACGTGATAGAAATATTATAAATTCAATCGGACTTGGAAAACTTACAGACAATGGTATTACAACTTATTACTACCAAATTGATTGTGCTACAAACATAGGACAAAGCACGATATTTGATCTAAATTTCTACTATGATGGCTTTGAAAACAGTGAGGATAGCAACGTAAACTTTACCTATTCAATACCTGTCAATATTAGAATTATACCTACCAATATTTTGGTAAATGATATTGACCTTTCTTCATCTGAACAAGTGTTCACTTTCTATGACAGTTATGCTGGAGATTCTTTTGGTTGGCAACAATTTATTTTTAGCCTAAATCCAGAAGATGCCGAGTATGACAATGTTGTGATTGACCTTACAAACACCGACCTTCGTTTGAGATACAATAACAACTATTATCAAGACCAAGTGGTTGTGATAGATGACATTTCAGAGCCTATATATTTAAAGGGTGCGAGCGGAGCAGAGGTGACAGACGAGGCTCAATCTCTTCCAATCCAACTTAACTTTAATGTGCTTGAAGAGAATAGTATTACGGCATATTTACTGTACGAAATTGTCAAGGGTGCAACAGTGCTTGATTTCTCTACCGATGAGTACCGAGATAGAATATATCTTGATATCAATGGTGGTGAAGTCGCTTTTACCGACCTTTATGCCGATGCACATTTTGAGGATATAGAGGTTGAAAGGCAGTCAGGCTTTGATGTTGCTAGATTTATAATAGGAGAGGAGTTGTATACCCAGCAAGGTGGCTACTACTACCTCAACCTTTCTATTAGACCTATTGCTGTAGGTAGTGGTGTCTATTCGGTTATACTTGACAATGGAAAGCAAATTTCGGTAACTATCACAGTGGAAGAGTCGCTTTCTAGTGTGTCTATTTCTTCACAAAACGTCCAAAACTCTATTAGATATACTGAAGAAGTCGTGGATGATGGTCGTTCATCTACCATGCTTTATGTATACAACAGTTTAGACGACACATACTTTGACGTTGAAGTTGTGGCAAACGGCGATGACAACTCAAATGCCATAAACAACATTCAATTTAGTTTTACTTCTCAACTTATCAGAATTGGTGAGGCTACAAATAACAACAAGAATTTCAATGTTCACCTGCAAGGAAATGGCTCGGCTACATTGCAACTTGCAGTCAGCGGGTATAGTATAAACAATTTTAGACGAGAAAATATTGCACTATTATATTATATAGATATAATAAGTTTTAATTATATAAATAATCTTAATGTATATAAGACTCATGACGGACGAGGAGATTATACAAGTGAAACTAACACCGATGGTGTAAATGCAGCATATGCTGATGTTTATTCTGGCACAAACAATTCAAGGGCAAGGTCTGTGGTGTTCAATGTCGATATTGGAAACACCGATGCTTTTCTGTTTGCAGACCCAAGTTCTATAGAACTAGGTGACATACAATTTTTGCAGACAAACTTTAATCAAGACTATATTTACTGGGAGACCGACTGGAGTTATGGTATAACCAAGGATGGTACCCCTGTGGATATAATGTACTACGATGATGGTGGAAGCAATATCTACTCGCTGACAGGAGTGGGAACTTTCGACACTTCAACTATGACCTTTACAGCACTATCAAGCCTTGAAAACCCTAGAGATTTTAGGCTTATTGCCCATGTTAGACAATATGGACGGGTGTATTCATATACTGTCAATGTGCGTATATCAATATACGAGCAGGTCAGCCGTATAACTCTTCAAGAAACAGATGTGACAAGCCTTGAGTTTACTTCCACAGAAAGGACTCAATCTGTCATTGCATATCCAACCAATTCGACAGCAACTAATGGCGAGATTGTTGCATTCTTCGAAGCAGGCGAATATGGCAGTATCACGGTGTCAAACGAGGACGGCACAACTTCTACATATTATATGCTTGATGAAAATTCAATTGATTATGTGGTCAGCGGAGACCGTTATCAAATAATTTTGACCGTCAATGAAGATTACGCAAGGTATGCTCTTGACTATCAAGGGAGAATGGAAGGCTCTTTGGTGATAGTTGCAAGCGATTGGCTTGATGAAAATGGTAATATTTTAAGTACATATGAGAATTTAGTGATAAGACTTCCGCTATATTTTGCTAATGGTACTGAGCAAAATAGATTTACCCTTAAAAACGTAGACGATATTCTTGGCATGAACCTTTCGGCACATTATCAAATAAGCACATCAATAGACGTCTCATCTATCAGCGATATGTTTCCATTAGGCTCACTCACAGGTTCGATTGTCGGAACAGGAGAGTATGCTGAGATTACAGGTATCAATATTACAAACAGCCAAATAGGGCAAAATCAAGGTTCGCAGTGCTATTACTATGGAATGTTTAGCACAATCAGTCAAGGAGCATATATAGAATATGTATCCTTCTCTGGTGAAATCAACGTTGGCAGTCAAGAAGAATTTGCTCCACTTAATAGTTATATAGGCTTAGTCGCTGGACAAAATGATGGAGAACTTACAAACATTGGTGTGACTCTTGACGGCTCACAGGTATACATTACAAGTGGTTTTGTAGGTGGTATTATTGGCTATAACAATGGCACAATCTTGCAAGACTACACCTTATTTGAGGACAATTCTTCTTTGACAAGAACAGTAAGTTCAAGTCAACTTAGTGCTTCGGGGCGATATTCTTATGCAGGTATGAATCCAAATATTTTGGTTTACATGAATGGTGCAATGACCGTAAATCACCTATCATATGTCAGAGCAGGTGGTGTGAGCGGTTACAATAATGGCACTATCAGAAAGATTGACTCGCAAGTTTTGACCTTTGTTGGATACTCAAACTATATGGCATATTCTTTGATTGATGCAAATCCTATTTCATCAATGACCTTGACTCCTACAAGTTACGTTGGCGGACTTGTCGGAGAGACTTCTGTAAACAGCACGATTGACAGCGGATATAACCTATATGATGGTGTTGTGACTTTCACAAAATACAGAAACTACGTAGGCTCATCGACTGAAAATAGAGACAATGATTACACTGTTGGACAGGGTATTGTCGTTGGTGGACAAGTCAGTGGGTATGATTATGTGGGCGGTGTAGTTGGCTATATTGAGTTGGTCGGAAATGGCGGAATGGCTGTTGACAACTTCACTGGTATCACCTCAAGAGTGTACGTTCGAGGATATCTTGCCTCTTTATCTCCAACTGCTCAAGTCGCAATCATTGCAAATATTGCAAATGTCTCAGTCCTTAACACTGCATTTGCTATTCAGGCGGTTGACAGTGGAAATTCTGGCATTAATGCCTCAATGATGATTGTCTACAACTCAACAAATATTTCAGGTTATTATTACAGCGAAGACCATATCGCAAACTCCAACAAACTTGCATTTGGTAGACTTGTCGGAAATAATGTCGACATTATGAGCGGGGTAGAGGGCGAAGATGCTCTTGCCTCAGTTGAGCAAAAGTCCTATACAAATGTTTATACATATGCAATCTCTCGTTCTAAAATTGAGATGGATGAACAGGAATGGACTAGCGGTGATGGCAAGGAGATAACAACTTTTAATAGGACAAGTTACTACGGCGACTTTATAGTTGTCGGGGATGACGGTGATACTCTTCATGGTCAAGCCTTTTTCACTGAGGGAAGCGAAGAATTTTTATCAATAAATGCCAAATTTAATAATAAGTTTATTGCCGAAAACAGCGGAGACTTTCAAGGCAGAGAAAACATATATTATATGTTCTACTTCCAAGTAGGAGAGAGTTTCGGCGAGAGTAATCAAGGCTATCAAGATTTACTCGACACATATTTAAATGTTGTAGAGTTTAACAGCATCATATATCCTATAACAACGAACGGCGAAATGATATTCACCTCAAACAACAGGGATATTCTCACAATTGACCAAAACGGAAGAATAAATGTAAAAGGTACAGGTCTTGTAAGAGTTACAGCAAGCAGTGTACTAAATACCAACAATGCACTTGAATTTTATATCTATGTTGTAAATTATTTCAACCCAGACGAGCCTATATTCTCACAGAGCGAAAGTGATAATTATCAAAAGAATTCAATTATATATCCAAATACTTCCACAAATTCTTCACCAATCAATGATGTCACTATAAATATGAGGGGCAACAATAGTACAACATTCTACGTAAGACCATTCTATTCGCTTTCGCTTGCAGTGCAGGATAATAGTGGAGAAGAGCGACAATTTATCTCAGATGCCAGCGGTTTGGTGACTTTCAATAATGTTGTATTCTATTTAGCACAAAACACCACAGTTACTGCAGAGATAACAAATGTGATTCGTTATGACGGCGAAGAGCAGATTGACGTCACAGATGAAAACGAACTTTCTATAGATATTTCAGGGCAAAATATCATAATAAGACGTAATGGTGAGAATACAAAAGAGGCTGATTACAAATTGACTATCGTGCCAAAACTCGTCCTTTACGTAAATGAAACTGATGGATACAACCAAATTTCAGTAAAATATTCCTCATCTGTAAACAAGACTTTGGATAATGTCACTATCAATTATAGAAAGGGTGCAATAAGTATCAACAACACCAAATTTAATGATGCGACTTTAATATCAAGCAAAAAAATAGAGGATATAATAGTCATCAACTCGACTGCAGAGGAGTTGCAACCATATTATTATATAGTTGGACCTGACAATCAACTATTGCAAGGAAGTGGGGAACTTGCATTGCTATTTAACTATAACTACCAGTTGACAGGAGAAAATGAGTTGTTTGACGTCTCATTTGAGCCAAACCTAGATAATATAGACAACCTTTCAGGGCAGAGGTTTAATTTAACTATTTCTGTCAACAAATATAGCGATATGTATACAAATAGATACAATGAAAATATCTATGGCGATTACACAGTTTACATATATGCACAATCAAACACATCTTTATTTACCGTTTTGACTATTCATTTTGAGCAAACTAACATTCTATCTGTTTCTGTTGACAACTATACAAACCTTGCTGAAACTACTGGAACAGCGGGCTTGTCAACAACTTCAGAGAATGCGGTGCCAGGAGTTACAGGACTTCTTGCAATAACTGTTTCACCAGATGATAGCGATTTTGATTATATTTTGATAGAAAATGCACAGTCAAATTATGATTCTGGCAATGCGACTGCAACCTTTGGGCTTGTAGCAAGAAATCTTACAACAAGCGGTGAGGATAATGATATTTTTGACGACTCAACAATAGTCGGTTCATCGACTGATAGTGGTGTCAGATTTAACCTTGATGATATAATCAATGTTTACAATAGGTCAGTTGATGGTGAAAGACAGTACTATAACTATAATGGTGTTATCTATATCAAATATGACCTAGGCTCATATAATGTTGTTGATGGCAGTACCACAAGTTTTGTCATTTCACTTGTGAAAGATGGTCAAAGATTTGAGGTTACCAAACAATTGACGGTGGAGTTACAAAATTTTGTTGCAGTAGAAATTGCAGATAAAGAGCCAACAGCACCTTTGAACTCGGGCGGATATTATGCACAATATAATGTTGCTAGAGGGCTAAGATACCGTCTTAACATCAACTCGTATGGCTATGCTACCTCTAGTATTTCGGTGCCAACTGTTGATAATGTTGAACTTGCTACAATTGTTGAAGAAAACGGGGTGTATTATCTCGAAATCACCTCCAATGCTATTGATTATTCTAATGGTAACAACAGTTTTGATATATCAATTTCCGCATCTCAAATGGAAGGAGAGGTGCAGAGAAGGTCATATAGCACAACACATATTGTAATAAGTGAATATGTTGTAAATTATGACCCAACTTCAAATGTAAATGAAGATATTGTCACTGGCATGGGTAACGGCGAAATCAATATTCAAGTAGGAACCCAGTACACGTTGGCTGTAGATGTATTTGATTATATAGAATATGACCCATCTATAAACTCTGTTGTTAGCAATCTTAATCTGCTTATGGACGACCTGGCTAGACAAGGCAGTTGGGTTGCTCATACAAACCTCTTAACCGATACACAACCAGACTATGGTATTGCAGACGACAGCGGGCTTCCATATACTATAGGATATGACTCTATAGGCAATGCAAGAGAGGTGTCAAACTACTACTTCACATCAAATGGTCTTAACATTTTGCCAAGGCGAACTCATGTTCCTCAAGACAGATACTACTACTTTACTTACAATTCGTTTATTGAGTATAATCAGTTAAATGGTACATACTATGTTACAAATCAAGGGTCACTTTCAATCAGTACTGAGTTTGTGCTGAATGTATATTCGTCAAGCAGTGAAGAAAGTCCAATACCTATCTATGACTATGACGATTTAATGAGTATGCAAAGTGGTGGCTATTATATCTTGCTTAATGATATAACTCTTCCTAATACTGCAAACAGCGAGACAGGTGAGCCAGCATTCTCGCCAATCACTACAAATATTGCATCATTTGATGGCAATGGGCATACTATAAATTTTGCTGGAACATATGATATGGGTTCAAACACAAGCATAGGTATATTTACCTCACTTTCAGAAGGGGCAATCATTCGAAACTTAAATGTCAACTTCACCTCTGCAAGTGATGGCTCTGATGTCAATGTTGAACCTAACGATGACTATGGATGGTATGGACTAAGGACAGTTAAGTTTGTAACCAGTGCTGATACATTTAATTTTGGTGCAATTGTTGCCGAGAATAATGGTATTATCACCAATTGCAATGTAACAACTGACGAGGTAAACGGCAGTGAATATTATGTAGTTGTTGAGGCTGACAATGCATTGAATGGCACAAGTTATATGGCAGGTATTACTGCTATAAATTCAGGGTATATCACAAACTGTTCGGTGTCAGTCAATATGAAATCACCTTATAGTATGGGTGGTATTGCTGGTCAAAATTCAAACAAAATATCAGCGACCTATTTCAAAGGCGGCAAACTTATAAACAACTCTCAACAGAACCAGCACGTTGCAGGCTTTGTCGTAAGAAATCTTGATAATGGTCAAATTATCACAAGTTATGTGGCAGGGCAACCATCAAGAACATCTATATATAGTAAAGATACAAACAGTTACATTTCATCATCAATTTCAGCAGCAGGTTTTGCATACCAAAATACTGGTACTATAAGCGATTGCTATACTGATATTCTTCTTTCTCAAACAACTTCAGATATGGCAGGCTTTGTTTACCAGAATGGTGGTGTTGTGCGAAATTGTTTCTCTCTTTCGGTATTACGTAATAATGTGACTGCTTCTGCGGGCTTTGCAAGATATGACTTGTATGATAATGCTCAAGGAACATTTGAAAATTGCTACTATTTCTATAACAACAATACCGAGAGTGTAACAAGTGGTGATTATACAAATGAAGAAGGCTTTATCTATGGCGAAGGGAATATTAACACTTCAGTTATCCCAATTACCTATAGTGGCATTGAAAGATTGAATGCGGGTGGCTTTGCAAATCTTGAGAATTTTAGTTCTTATTCTTATCAAGATACTATGAGCATAAATGGTGTTTGGTTCTTCAGTTCTGGCAATACTTCGACAACATTTGTTGATTATATTCCAACAACTGAAAAGATAGAAATATCAGTTGACAATGAGGAGCAATCACAAAATGTCCAAACAAATACCGTGTATACAACACAACTTTCAGAATTTGGATTTGGCAGACTTGAACTTGTCAGTCCAAATGTTGATACGTTGTCAATAAGAAACTTCAGTTATTCTGAAACAGACAATTCGACTGGGGATGTTATATATCACTATGTGGATGATTCAACTGCTCCGAATAGAGGCTCCCTTCACAATCCAAGACTTCTTTATACTGCTGAAAATATGGAAAGTGAAATAGGTGAGCAGACTTCACTTTCAGGACTTAATACAACATATTATAGGATAATTAGTGATATTAATTATTCAAACTACGATGCACTTTCCAATATTTATCAAACAACATATGCAGGTGTGCTTGAAGGTAATGGTATGGAAATATCTCGTATAAGCCTTGTATCAATGGATAGTTTGACAAATGCTGGTTTATTTGCACAGATAGGGTATTCTTCAAGTCGGTCAGGAGCGATTAAAAACTTGACAATAACTCCAGAGCAAGTCGCATTTACAAACACAAATAGTGTTGGTACACTTGCTGGAACACTTCGCTATGGATATCTTTATGATATAACCATAGATAACGGCGAAAACTCGGGCGGTGTGTCAAGTGACTTGGTCGTTGTTGGTAGAAATTTTGTTGGAGGAGTTGTAGGAAGAGCGGTTGGATATTACGAAATGAAAAACATTACAAGCAACGTCAACACTTCATCTACATATGCCTCATCATCACCAGTATCGATTTACAACGAAAACTCGAATAATATGACTGATTACTCATATTCTGGTAGCATTGCTGGTTTCTTAGGAACTGGATATGCATACAATATTAATGCTGACCAAGTTGGCTCAGTTGTCGGCAGTAGAGCAGGGTTTGCCTTTGGTGGAATCGGCAATGGTGCAAATGTTGAATATCTGTATGTAAATGTTATGGCTGGTAGCCGAATAAGAGCCTACCATTATGGCGGATATGCTATTGGTGAAATTGTCGGAAGTCTCGACCACGTACAAGTATATGGTGAGGGCGGTATTGAATCGACATTCTCAGTAGTACCAAGGTCTGCGAATGCTGTTGGCGGTATCGCAGGTGTACTCTCGGGCGGAAGCATCACCAATGCTGTTATGGAGCAAAGTTTTAGAGCAACTGCCATAAGTGCGACAAACACCGTTATAAATAGTGTAGGTGGAATTGTTGGTCTAGTGGCAAATGCAGGAAGTGTGGTATCACAAATCAAAAATAGTATTGTTGATGTACAACTTATTGAAGGCTCATCGATTGTAGGCGGTGCCGTTGGACAAATGTCAAATGCACTAAACATTGATGGCATGGCAGTCAAAGCAGAAACTGTCTCTGTTACAGGCGAAAAAGCAGACCCATATATTGGTGGTGTTGTTGGTTATGTGACAAGCGAAAACAATACAATGTTAAATATGATTAACAGTTATTCGACTTGTGATATCACAATCAACACAAACACCTCTGGTATTGCATCAACCGCATCGGCAGGTGGACTTGTTGGGTATGCATCGCGAACACCAATGCTCGCATATTGCTATACAACTTCTAGTGTAAATGCAGAGATTCAAGACCTAAGGTCGCTTGATAGTGTCGCTGACTTCGCTGACGTCTATGTTGCAAGCGGGGAAACGAGCGAGACAAACATAAATTATGCAAACTTCAACTATTCAATAATTGATAACATAAATGGCAATAGATATAACAATGTCTACTATTTAGGACATGACAGTGTGACTGATAGTGGAAATATGGAAGAGGCTTATGCATTGAGTCGAAATTATAATATTTCATTCAGGACAAAGGTTCGTAGTTCAACAATAGGTCTTACTATAAATAATTACGGCACCTCTTCATTAAGTTATGCATTATCGTCAAGTTCATCGACACAAGAAAGTATTTACTATAATTTGTTTAACTCAGCTTATCTTACTCCATCTGGGTCAATGAATGACAGCACATCTCCAGCAAAGCTTGTCTATGATAGTGTAAATAACTCCTACGTTTTAGACGGCCTTGTGTCACTTGGATATACCACTGGAAGCACATATGTGAATACAAGTGATATTACAAATTATATAACAACTGAGACGACTGTAAATGGAACATCAATCGTAGGACAGCCAAGCACTTCGACTCGTCAAATATTGTATATTTCAGAGGATGACCAAACTAAATACACGTACTATAGTGCGGGTGGTTCAAATGGTGTGTTTGTATCTGAAAGCAATGCTCTAAGTGGAAGAGTAAACTCTACTGATAGCGGAAATCTTGAAACCCTTTCGGGCAATATTACAATCAAGACGACTACAATTTTACCAAGTTATCAAGGTCTAACAATGCAATTGAGCCTAAATGGTAATTCATATTCATATGTGCAATATAATGGTATTTATATGTTCACAAACAACAGTGGAAACTTGCTTGATCTAGTTGATAACAGCGGAAATGTAGCGACAATGACAATTTCACTCAACCTTGATGGCAATGATAGATTGCTCAAAGAGACACTGTTCACTGATGGTGAAAATCATTATATGCACACATATGTCTATGATGAGGATGATGTACAAGAGCCATTTAAAGAGGCATATGTAAACATTGTGACAGGGCAAGTACATTATGCTGAAGATTTCACAGCACCTACTTCGCTTGTATGGAACACCTCGGAAGAAAGCCTCAGTACTTTAATGTTCGAAGATGACTTAGACTGGTTAAAATAAGTCTAGGTCATCTAGGACATAAATTTTAAAAAAAATTTTATCAAACTTTATTTTTAAATAGATAAGATTGTATCTATTTCGCAGTTTTTTGATAAAAAAAGTATAAAATAACAAAAAAATGTTAAAAAACTATTGACATTCTTTTGTTAATTGTATTATAATTATACAGAATATTGACTGTGGATAGATATAATTTAACTTTTTAACTTAATAGGCGGGGACTATTATAGCATTTTTATGCTGTAAGGGTCCTTTTTTGTGTTAAAAGTTGACAAACAGTTAAGACAATATAAGGAGAAGCAGATGTCTGTAAACGTAAAGAAAATCAAACAAGGCAAATCAGAAAGATATTTCTTTGGCAAGTGTGAAGAACTTATTAAAGTTCCACCACTTCTTGAAATTCAAAAGAAGTCTTATAAAGACTTTTTGGAGAAAGGCATCAAACGTGTACTTGATGAATTTTTCCCACTCACTGACTACTCGGGCAAAGCAAAATTGTATATAACAGAAATTTTGCCATTTGCAAAGCCTAAGTATGATATTAAGGAATGTAAACGTCGCGGTGCAACATATTCGTCTCCACTCAAAGTGAAGGCTCGTTTTGTTGTTGAAGAAACAGGACAGGCAGTTGAACAAGAAGTTTTCATGGGTGACGTTCCTATGATGACAGAGCAAGGCTCTTTTATATACAATGGTATTGAAAGAGTTGTTATCAACCAAATCGTCAGAGCACCTAGTGTATACCTCTCTCGTGAAAAGGATAACAATGCAACTTTAAGAGCACAAGTTATTCCTGTCCATGGTGCATGGATTGAGATTGAACAGGGTGCAAGCGAAAACTTAAAGATAGTTCTTGAGCGGAAGAATAAGATAAGTCTTGGTGTATTTTTGAAATGTTTTGGTTTTACCAATGAAGAGATACTCAAATGTTTTGGAAATAATCGTTACATTAAACTCGTTCTTGATAAAGAACCACAGACAACTCAAGAAGAAGCACTCCTTGAATTTTCTAGAAAGACAAGACCAACTGACGTGCCATCTGTTGAAAGCACAAGAAGTTTCTTGAATGTGTCATTCTTTACAGATGCATACTACAATCTTTCAAAAGTTGGTAGATATAAATTCAATAAAAAACTTGGGCTTAAATCAAGACTTCCTGGCAATATCAATGCCGAAGATATCATTGTAGACGGAGAACTTTTAGTTAGAGCGGGCGAAGAGTTCACTGAGGAAAGTGCAAAACGTGTACAAAATGCAGGTGTCAATGAGGTTTGGGTACAAGTAAACGGAAAGAAACACTTTATGAGAGGCAATAACCGTGTTACTCTCTCTGAAGTTTTCCCTTGCAATCAAGAGGAACTTGGAATATTTGAAGATGTTTATTATCCTGTTCTTATGCAAATCTTGTCTGAGAACAAGACAAAAGAGAAGAGAATTGAAGCAATCAAGAATAGTGTTAAAGACCTTATTATTACAACACTTACTATGGACGATATTTTGGCAACTATTTCTTGTTATCTTGACGTTCTTGAAGGCATTGCAGGTATTGATAAGATTGAACACCTCTCTAACAAGAGAGTGGCAACTGTTGGCGAACTTACTTGCAACGACTTTAGAAAGGGTGTGACAAAACTTGCAACAAACATTAAAGAAACCTTACAAGGAAGAGAGTTTGAAGAGGTTACACCATCACAAATCATGAACCCTAAGGCAGTCAACAAAGCCCTTAGAGACTTTTTCTCTCAATCACAACTTTCTCAAATTATGGACCAAAAGAACCCACTTTCTGGTATCACACAAAAACGTCGTGTGTCTGCTATTGGACCTGGAGGTATCAGAAAGGAAAGAGCCGATCCAGAAATCCGTGATATTCACTTTACACACTATGGAAGAATTTGTCCAGTTGAAACACCAGAAGGTCAATCAATCGGTCTTATAAACACTCTTGCTAGCTATGTTAAGGTTAATGACTATGGCTTCCTTGAAACACCTTATAGAGTAGTGGACAAAACTCGTGGTGTGGTAACTAAAGATATAGTTTACAAGATGGCTGACGTTGAAAATTATAGTTACATTGCACAGGCTATCGAACCTCTCGATGAGGAAGGACACTTTGTAAATAAACGTGTCATGTGTAGACATGGCTCGGTAAACGAGGAAGTTCCTGCAAGCAAAGTTGACTACATGGATGTATCTCCAAGACAAATGATATCAGTTGCTACAAGTTTGATTCCATTTGTAAACGGCGATGAAGCAAACCGTGCACTTATGGGTGCAAACATGCAACGTCAGGCAGTTCCAGTTCTTAGACCTGAGGCACCAATTGTCGGAACAGGTATGGAGTACATTGCTGCTCGTGACAGCGGATGTGTAATCCTTGCAAAGAGAGCAGGAACAGTCAAATATGTTTCAGCAGATGAAATTAGAGTCCTTACTGATAAGGGCGATGAAGATATCTATACTCTTACAAAATTTGCGAAAGCAAACGATGACATATGTTTCAACCAACGTCCATGTGTGACTAAGGGCGAAAGAGTTGAAGAGGGAGATGTCCTTACTGATGGCTACTCAACTGACCATGGCGAACTCGCCGTTGGTAAAAATGTTCTTATCGGTTACATGAACTGGGAAGGACAAAACTTTGAGGATGCTATCCTTATCAATGAAAGACTTGTAAAAGATGACGTTTACACTTCAATCACATTATATGACCAAGAGATTAAATGCCGTACAACCAAACTTGGCGATGAGGTTATCACTCGTGATATTCCAAACCTTGGCGAAGATGCACTTAAGGACCTTGATGAAAATGGTATCATAAGAATAGGTGCAGAAGTACATCCAAATGATATCCTAGTTGGAAAGGTAACACCAAAAGGTGAGACCGACCTCACTCCAGAGGAAAGATTGCTCCGTGCTATCTTTGGTGACAAGGCTAGAGACGTAAGAGATACCTCTCTTCGTGTTCAACATGGTAAGGGCGGTGTAGTCGTTGACGTTCAAGTTTTCTCAAAGAAGAATAAAGACGACCTTGAGCCAGGTGTAACAATGATGGTTAGGGTTACAGTTGCACAAAAACGTAAGATATCTGTCGGCGATAAGATGGCAGGACGTCACGGTAACAAAGGTGTCGTTTCAATTGTCCTTCCAGAAGCAGATATGCCGTTTATGGCTAATGGTACACCACTAGATATAGTGTTAAGCCCACTTGGTATTCCATCTCGTATGAATATTGGTCAGGTTATGGAGGTCCACCTTGGACTTGTCGCTAAGGCTCTTGGCTGGAAAGTCGCTACACCTGCATTTGATGGTGCGACACTTGCTGATATCAAAGAACTTTTAATTGATAACAACTTTAGAGAAGATGGCAAAGTCCAACTCTACGATGGACGTACAGGCGAACCATTTGACAACCTTACAACTATCGGTGTTAAATATATGTTGAAACTTGAACATATGGTTGACTCTAAAATCCATGCTCGTTCAATCGGACCATATGCACTTATCACTCAACAACCACTTGGTGGTAAATCACTCTTTGGTGGTCAAAGATTTGGTGAAATGGAAGTTTGGGCACTTGAAGCATATGGTGCAAGCCATATCTTGCAAGAAATGCTTACAGTTAAGTCAGACGACCTTAACGGTCGACTTAAAACCTATGAGTCGATTATTAAAGGACTTCCAATTGCAGAGCCAGGAATACCTGAATCATTCAAAGTTCTTGTGAAAGAATTGCAAGCACTTGGTCTTGACATTAAAATACTCACTGAGGGGGATAAAGAAATCTCACTTAGCGAACTTAGTCAAGACGAACAGGATGCTCCAAACACAACTTTGGCTCAAGACACCGAGAAAGACCTCGTCGAAGGCATTTACGACTTTGATGCACAGCCAGAAGAGACAACAACACAAGAGGAGCAAGATGACAAAGACCTTCAAGATGTCTTTGAGGAAAGCACAAAACATGATGCTCTTGACAATCTTGATATATTTGATGATTTTGGCGATTTTGACGAGTAGGATTGATACTATATATTGATAAAACTATAATAAACAAGTGAGAATGTTAAAAAATTATAATAGGGGAATGTTATGTTTGAATTAAACAATTTTGATTCTATTAGAATAGGGATTGCTTCACCAGAGAAGATAAGAGAATGGTCTCATGGTGAAGTTACCAAACCAGAAACTATCAACTATCGTACACAAAAACCAGAACGCGATGGTCTTTTCTGCGAAAAGATTTTCGGACCACGTAAGGACTGGGAATGTCAATGCGGAAGATATAAGAGAATACGTTATAAGGGTGTAGTGTGCGACAAGTGTGGTGTTGAGGTCACAAGAGCCAAGGTTAGACGTGAACGTATGGGACACATTGAACTCGCCTCTCCTTGTACTCACATTTGGTATTTTAGAAATATTCCATCAAAGATTGGTACACTTCTTGAAATGACTCCAAAACTTTTGGAGCAGGTTGTGTATTATGTTTGTTATGTCGTTCTTGACCCTAAGAAGACTGACCTTGCCTACAAGCAAGTTATAACAGATAAAGAATATATGGATGCTTGCGAGAAATATGGTGCTGATGCCTTTGAAGTTGGTATGGGTGCTGAGGCAATCAAGAGACTTCTTGGCGAAGTTGACCTTGAAAAAGAGTCAAAATCATTGAAAGAATCCCTTAACACATTAAAAGGTCAACGTAAAATCAAAGCCATGAAGAAACTTGACGTTGTTGAGTCTTTCTTAACAAGCGGAAACAATCCAACTTGGATGGTACTTGACGTCATACCAGTACTTCCACCAGACCTTCGTCCTATGGTCCCACTTGATGGTGGACGTTATGCCACAAGTGACCTTAATGACCTTTATAGAAGAGTTATAAACAGAAATAATCGTCTTAAAAAACTTATAGAACTTGGAGCACCAGAGGTTATTGTCAGAAACGAAAAACGTATGCTTCAAGAGGCGGTTGATAACTTAATTGACAATGGTAAACGTGGCAAAGCCGTTCAATCTTCAAAACAAAGGGACCTCAAATCACTTACCGCTATGCTCGGTGGTAAACAAGGTCGCTTTAGATTAAACTTGCTTGGAAAACGTGTAGACTACTCAGGTCGTTCAGTTATTGTCGTTGGTCCAGAACTTAAAATGTACCAATGTGGACTTCCAAAAGAGATGGCACTCGAACTTTTTAAGCCATTTATAATGAATAGACTTGTTGACCTTAACAAATCACATAACATAAAGTCAGCAAAACGTATGATTGAAAAGGAAAAGCCAGTTGTTTGGGATATACTTGCCGAGGTTATTAAAGACCACCCGGTATTCTTAAACCGTGCTCCAACACTTCACAGACTTTCCGTTCAAGCATTTGAGCCTGTACTAGTAGAAGGAAGAGCAATCAAACTTCATCCTGCTTGTTGCGAAGCCTTCAATGCCGACTTCGATGGTGACCAAATGTCTGTTCACGTTCCTCTCTCAATCGATGCAAGAACTGAAGCAAGAACACTTATGCTTGCCTCAAACAATATTTTAAAACTTTCAAATGGTGAGCCTATTGTTACACCATCACAAGACATTGTCCTTGGATGTGCATATATGACTATGATTAAGCCAGGTGCAAAGGGTGAAGGGAATATCTATACATCTAAAGAAGAGGCAATCATTGCATATCAAACACAAAACCTTCATATTCAAGCAAAAATCAAGGTTAGACTTACAAAGGATATTGATGGCAAACATTATTCAAAAATTGTAGAGACTACTGTCGGCAGAATTTTGTTTAACGAGCAAATTCCACAAGACCTTGGCTTTGTAGACAGAAGCAAGGAAGAGAATATTTGCGAACTTGAATTTAACAGAGATGTAATCAAGAAAGACCTTCGTTCAATACTTGCAAGAGCATATGATAAATATGGCACAACTGCCTGTGCAAAACTTGTCGATAAGATTAAGGAAACAGGTTACAAATATTCAACTCTTGGCGCTCTCACTGTAAATGCTTTCGATATAGAAGAACCAAAAGAAAAGGCTGAAATTTTACATGAGGCAGACCAAAAGGCTCTTGAAAATGAAAAACTTTTCAAACGTGGGCTTATCACTTATGATGAAAAGGTAAAAGATAACATCGAACTTTGGGAAGAGACCAAAGCAAAAGTCGGAAAAGCACTCTTTGATGAAATGGATGACCTTAATCCATTCAAAGTTATGTGTAACTCTGGTGCCCGTGGTTCTAAAGACCAACTCAATGCTCTTTGTGGTATGTCAGGTATTAAGACAACCGCATCAGGTGAAAAGATTGACGTTCCAATCAAGTCATCATTCGTTCATGGATTAACACCAATTGAATATTTCTTGACTGCACGTGGTATTAGAAAAGGTCTTACCGATACCGCTCTTAAGACAGCGGACTCAGGTTATCTTACTCGTCGTCTTGTAGATATTGCTCAAGATGTTGTAATTACAACAGAAGACTGCTTTGCAGATTTAGGCGAGAAGGTTAAAGGTGTATTTGTGACCGACCTTGTTGTAGATGGTGTTGTTCAAGAAACACTTGCAGAACGTATCTACGGAAGAGTTGTGGTTGATGATGTCGTTGACCCTAAGACCGGCGAAATAATTGTTCCAGCAAATACTATGGTTACAAAAGAGCAGTCCGAAGCAGTTGAAAAAGCAGGGATTAAGAAAGTGCAAATCCGTTCACTCTTCACCTGCCGTTGTAAACATGGTGTTTGTGCTAAGTGTTATGGAAGAGACCTTTCAAACAAAGAAATGGTTACAATAGGTGAGGCAGTAGGTATTGTCGCTGCTCAGTCAATCGGCGAACCTGGTACACAACTTACCATGAGAACCTTCCACTCTGGTGGTGTTGCTTCCGCTCTTGATATTACACAAGGTCTCCCTCGTGTTGAAGAAATCTTTGAAGCAAGACGACCAAAAGGTGAGGCACTTCTTAGTGAAGTTGCTGGGAAACTTAGAATTACAGACGATGCAAAATATTATTACTTTACAGTCTCAACCCGTGATGGTGAAGTGGAATACGAAGCAAAGAAACCTGTAGTTTTACTTGCTAAGAACGGCGAAACAGTTGAACCAGGCACTCAACTTACTGCAGGAGCCATCAATCCTAGTGACCTTCTAAGAATGAAAGGTGCAAAGGGACTTCAAGAGTACTTGCTCAATCAGGTCATTTCTACCTATCGTGGTCAAGACGTTAAAGTTAATGATAAACACGTTGAAATTATCATTCGCCAAATGCTTAAGAAAGTTAAAGTTGAAAATGCAGGAGACACTAATCTTCTTCCAGGAGAAATTGTTGACGTTTACAGAGTTGACGAAGAAAACGATAGAATATTACAAGAAGGCGGAGTACCTGCAACTGTAAAGAGAATACTTTTGGGTATAACAAAAGCATCACTTTCAACAGAAAGTTTCTTATCAGCCGCATCATTCCAAGAGACTTCGAGAACTCTTACCGATGCTGCAGTTAAGGGCAAAGTTGACAACTTGCTTGGTCTAAAAGAGAACGTAATTATTGGTAAACTCATTCCAGCAGGTACTGGTATAAAACTTTACCGCACAGTTATGCCTGTTCTTGTAAAAGAAGAAAAGGATACACCAGCAAACCATGAAATGGTAGATGATATTGCTGAATAATAAAAAATAGACTTGAATCATATTGAAAAATCAATATTGATACAAGTCTTTTTTTATATAATTTATCTTGAATTATAATACTTTTTATGATTTTTTTAATAAATCTTTCATAAAATATAAAAAACGTTTAACAATCACTATATTTATTTGTTAGTCTAAATTAAATAAGAGGGGAATTATGGGATTTATTAAAAGAATATTTGGGGCAAAAGCACAATATTATTCACTGACTGGACTGGAGCCTGCAAAGAAAGATGTCAATAAGAGACTTGGCATTCAATCATTAATCTTATCAATAGTAGGAGCAGTTTTTGTCATAGTTTTTGTGGTGCTTGGCTCACTATGTTTACAAAATATGCTTGCACACAACTCGGTGATGGCGAGACAAGTTTTCCTATTTTGTCATTAATTGGTACCATTGCATTTTATGGTCTTGCATTTATATTCTTGACATCATGCCTGCTTAGTAGCATAAATTTTGCCGTTTACCAAAGAAAACTCAACAAAATGAAGATTGGCAATGCATCATTGATAGTAAGTTTAGTCCTTTTGGCAGTGTCTATCATTGCATCAATAGTAATCATCGTTGTTATGATTTAAGTGTAGCAACAAAAATGATTTAAGAATAATGATAAAATTGATTTTAGTATAACAATAAAATTGTTATTAGTGTTTTTATATAACAAAATAAGACAGTTAATTTTTATAACTGCCTTATTTTAATATAATCAGTCCGTAGATTATGCCTTTTAAACTTGCAATACCAATGTAGGTGTTCGACTGATTTTTCTGTGGTAGCCTCAAGGGGAACCATACCCCAAAAATCTTGCGATTTTCGGGGACCCCGCGAACCCAAGGGTTCGATTCCCTACTATCTTTTTTTGTTTTTATGTTATCTAATTTTGAATTTATATTAATTAAACATGGTAGCCTCAAGGGGAATCGAACCCCTGATTCAGCCGTGAGAGGGCTGCGTCTTAACCGCTTGACCATGAGGCCATAATTTGACTATATTATTGTAGCAAATTTTTCTTTCTTTTGCAAGTGTTTTTTTATTTTTATTTTAAAAATATTGTTTTGTTTTTTAGAAATTTTAGGTTATAATACTATATAGGTAAATTAAATCCTTATTTAAATATACTTTACAGGAGTTTTAAGGAGTTTTTATGTTTGGCAAAAAAATCAAAATTGGTATAGCATTTGGCGGTGGTGGAACACGAGGCTTTTCTCATCTCGGTGCCATTAAAGCCTTTGAAGAGTTCGGTTTAAAATTTGATTTTGTAGCAGGCACAAGTGCGGGGTCACTTGCTGGTGCATTTTATGCGGCAGGTTATACCTATAATCAAATGTACGAGATTGTAAAAAACATAAGAGAAAAGGATATAAGACGTAATATCATACCTTTTACTCCATCCAAAATTGATGGTGTAGGAGATATAATCAAGGAGCAACTTGGCGATATAAATATAGAAGATTTAAAGATTCCTTTTGCGGCAGTAGCGGTGGATATTAAGTCCACAAAGGAAATTTGTCTTGCAAAAGGCAATCTAGCCAAAGCGGTTATGGGCAGTTGTGCCGTTCCAGGGGTATTTACACCAGTAATTTATGATGATATGATTTTATGTGATGGAGGATTGCAGAACACTATTCCAGCGGACGTGCCAAGATATTTTGGGTGCGACTATGTGATATCTGTTGACGTAAACAAGTCTCGAACATACGGGACAGAAAGCACAAAAGTTTTGGATGTGCTGAGTTGTTCAATCAGGATACTCATGAAAAGTAATGCTGTGCGAGGGTATGTAAATTCTGATGTTATCATTGCACCTGAGACAAAACGTTTTAAATCTACCAAGACTGACGGCATGGATGATATGATAGAAGAGGGGTATAAAGCCGCTATTGACGTTATGCCACAAATAAAAGAAATATTTGCAAAGAAGAGGAAACATAAATTAAAAGTTTTTCCTAGTGATATAACAATTATAAAATGAAAAAGGATAAGTATTATTGGAAATTTAAGATAAAAAAGACAAAAGAGAAATATCAAGAGTATAGACGTTATATTTTCAGTACAAGCACATTTTTTAGATGCAGTTTAACCGTACTAATTTTATCAGTATTTTTTGTCTTATTTTTTACGTGTGGAGGTATGCTGTATTTTTATGATGTGGTAATTGTCGATGCATTTAAAGGAGTGGACTTTCAAATTCATGCAATAAGTGTAGGACAGGGGGATAGCACTTTAATAAAATTCCCCAACAATCAGACTATGCTTATAGATGCAGGCGAACGTGACCAAGGCGAGCACGTCACAAACTATGTAAAAGCCTTTTTAAGACAAGAGGGATTAGACTGCCTTGACTTCTTGGTGTTGACTCATCCCGATTCTGACCACATAGGTGGTGCAATTAATGTTTTAGAGAATATAAACGTTAAAAATGTATTTAGACCCAAGGTCTATACTGAAGAGGAAGCGAGTAAATTGGATGGAGAAAATATCAGCATATCAACGACTGCCACATACCATGAACTTGTCGACTTAATAGGCGAGAAACAATGCGATGTTATATTCACGGACAACACAATAAATATGAATTTAGGGGGAGTGAGAGTTGAATTTTTGTCTCCAAGCGAAGATTATTATTCTGATACCAATGAGTATAGTGCAGTCATTATGTTTACCTATCAAACAAAGAAATTTTTGTTTATGGGAGATGCCAACAGCGAAATAGAACATACCTTGATTGAAAATTATGGAGATTATTTAAATGCGGATGTGCTTAAAGTTGCCCATCACGGCTCAAACACCTCAAGTTCTGCTGAGTTTTTAAATGTAGTGAAACCAAAGTATGCTCTTTTGTATGTGGCTGGCAACAAAGATTTGCCGTCAGTTGATGTACTTAATAGACTGCATGAAATAGGAAGTGATTTGCTTCAGACTTCTTTGCTAGGCGATTATGCAATGACAATTGCAAATGACGATATTTTGATTTCGCAGGCACCAACTCCTACCATAGATATAGCCCTTTTGATTTCAATCTCGACCTTATTAGTCATCGCTACATGGGGGATAAACAATCCTTTCAGTCAAAAGTATAATCCAAGACGTGTTCCACCAAAAATTCTTGAAGATTAAATGAAAAAATATTAACAATTGTTATTTTTAATTGTAATAAAAAATCTTTTATGTTATCATATCTATATGGAAGGATTTAAAAATATAATCAATTTTGTGATAATCTCACTAGATGACAAGTTTAGCAAAAACGTTGCGACCATCCTTGCTGATAATCTTGATATGTATGTTGTCAACACAAAGGATATGATAGCATACGAACTTATCAATCCTAAAGAGATAAAACGAAAGTGCGGTTATGAATATCTTAAATCACGAGAAAGGGGTGTGGTAAAAAATATGAGCAACTTTGAAAATACAGTCATTTCGACCTCTTTTGATATTTTTAGAGAATATTATGAATTTTTTGATAAATCTATAATAATTTATCTAAAACTTCCAGTAGAGAAGACAAGAACCTCTCCAAACAAAATTTCTTATGAGTCAAGGGACGAATTTTTGTCATCCAAGGCTGATATTAAACTTTATTTTGAAAGAAAATCGAAGATAAATGCATGTAAACAAATAATCGAAAAATTAGGAGAATTATTATGAATATAACAGAAAAGACACTAAATTATGTAAAGTCAATTACTGCTCAAATTATATCAAATGCAGGGAGTGGGCACACAGGGGCTTCTCTTGGTGTAAGTTCTATAATGCTGGCATTATTCAAAGACCACTATAATTTTGATGTTTCAGATACAGATTTCTTAAATAGAGATAGGTTTGTCTTGTCTGCAGGGCATGCCTGTCCTGTTTATTACACACTTCTGTCCATGTTTGGCTTTGATGTCACTATTCAAGATTTAAAAGATATGAGAAAACTTGGCAGTCGCACACCAGGTCACCCTGAGTATGGCATTACTGATGGTGTTGAAGTCTCAACTGGTCCACTAGGACAAGGTGTGGCAAATGCTGTAGGGCTTGCAATCGCAGAGACTATTATGGCAGAACGTTTTAATAGTGTGGGCTTTCCAATAATCAACAACTATACCTACTGCCTTGCAGGTGATGGCGACCTAATGGAAGGTGTGGCCATGGAGGCTTGCTCCTTGGCAGGCACACTATGTTTAAATAAATTGATTTTGCTTTATGACTCAAATGACGTAACTATGGATGGCTCTGTAAATATTTCAAACCGAGAAAATATAGCCAAAAAGTTCAAGGCTATGGGCTGGAATGTTATAAAGTGCAAAAACGGCAATAACTTCTATGCCTGCTCTAGGGCAATTGGTAAGGCTAAAAAATCAAATAAGCCTACACTTGTAATATTTAAGACTACAATAGGTATTGGGACAGATAAAGAAGGGACATCGTCTGTCCATGGTGTCGCCTTAAGTCAAGACGAACTAAAAGTATTCAACAAAAAACTTGGAATAACTGAAAATTTTTATATTCCAAATGACGTACGTGATTATTGTATGGCAAGTTCAAGAAGAGGAAAACTTAACCACGAGACTTGGAATCAAGAACTTGCTGTATATGCGACCTCAAATCCTGAACTTTATAGACAGTTCATCAACTTTTTTGATAAGAAAAAGATTGATATGGAGAAAATTGTTCGTTTAGCATACAAGTGTGAGGGCATGAGCGGTCGTGATATGAACCAAGTAATCCTAAACGAATTTGCGGTAAAATTAAATCAAATTGTCGGTGGAACTGCTGACGTTATGCATTCTTCTCGAGCATATATAGAAAATGGTGGGAATTATAATGCAGTCAACAGACGTGGCAGAAATATACACTTCGGTGTTAGAGAACATGCAATGTCAGCAATAATTAGTGGTATAAGTCTATATGATGATTTTCTACCATTTTGCTCGACATTCCTAGCATTTTCGAATTATATGCTCCCATCAATTAGACTTGCAAGCAGTATGAAACTTAATTGTATGTACTTTTTCACACATGATAGTATTTATGTTGGCAAGGATGGTATATCGCATCAACCAATCGAACAACTATCTCAACTTCGTTCTATCATCGGTCTTAAAGTCGTGAGACCATGTGATGCCAATGAACTAATTGCAGGTTATCAATATGCCTTGTCAGAATTAGGCCCCGTTGCATTTATATTGTCAAGACAAAGTATGCCATCAGTTGAAGGCAAGTTTTCCGAGGCATTGCAGGGCGGTTATATCATAAAAAATGCACAAAAAGAGGCAGACATTGTGATATATGCCACTGGGTATGAAGTAGGACTTGCATTAGACGCAGCCGAAGAGTTATCAAAGCACTATGATGTATCAGTTGTCTCTATGCCATGCATTGAAGTCTTTGAAGGGCAGTCAAGTGCTTATAAAAACAAAGTGCTACAGAAAAATGCCAAATTGAAAGTTGCGATTGAGGCATCAAATGATAATATTTGGTACAAGTATGTTGGTGACAATGGTATGGTTTTTGGTGTAAATGATTATCAAGGAAGCGGAGATGGACAGGAAGTTTATAAAAAGGCAGGTTTTACCGCCAAAGAAATAGTAAGACAAATTACAAAAAGACTTTCTAAAGATGAGGCTTAAAAATTAATATATGTACATTTTAACACCCAAGGAAATTCAAACATAAAAAGACAAATTTTGACAAAAATAAACATTATAATTAAAGCATTAAAAAGCACCTAAATGTATAATATATAAAGAGGTGCTTTTATGATTTCTAAGAAAAGTATAGTTTTAAATGGTGTTGAAAACAAGTCGCAGAGGGCAGTTTTAACCATAGAATGCGATGGCGATATGGCAAATGGACGTGTTAGATTATACAATTTTGGTATTGAACCTAGGGGAATAATAAGTTTAGGTATAAATGATGGTAAAAGTGTAACAAAGGCGGGACTTACACATTCTTCTGGGATGCTTTTTACTTTCAAAAGTGAACTAAAATCTATTCCTGAAAAATTTTCTTGTGCCATAGTAAATTTTGTAAACGGCAAGCCAAAGCCTTTGCTTTATGGCTGTAGTGATGGTTATCAAGATAAAGAAGTGGTTTTTGAGCAGGTGATTGATTCTTTGAAAGATAGTAAAAATATGGAAGAAGTCGAGAAAGTCCTTGATAAATATGATATTGACTATGAGGATAGTGATAAGGCAGAAATTGAGGAAGAAATCAGCAAAGCGATGAATGTTGACACCTGTACAAAGGACTGTGACAACTGCGAATATAAAAAATTTTATCTTTCACATACTAGAAAGATGGACACTGTGTCGGAAGATAAGGAAGAGCCTCACTCATCTAAATTTTACGATGAAATGAAAATGCAGATAGATTCACTTTTTGAAAGTAATCCCAGCGAAGACTATTTAATGGACCTTTTGCCTAATTCCAAATGGGTCAAGGTAAATATTGATGACAACGGCGACTATTATGTTTTAGGGTTAATCTATGACGAAGACAACTTAAAGTATATTTGTTATGGGGTACCTGGTGTATATCAAAAAACTCCACCACGCGAACTCTCAGGCTATCCTGTATGGTTTCCCCTTGACGAAAATAAGCCAGAGGGGTTTGGCTATTGGCTTTCTTATCAAGATGCAGACACCGGCGAAAGTGTAAAGGCGGTCGTTATTTAAATATTTTTTAAATTTAATTTTTAAATAATAAAAAGGCATAAATTTATTTATATTTAATAAAAATTAAATTTTTTAAGATAATTAAAAGCAATATTTTTAGCATAATTAAAAGGATTAAAAATGCGATTTTTTCTTATAACTCTCTTTTCTATTTTAGTTTTGATTTTAATATTTTTTACAATTTATTTATTGATAGGTTATTTTTCTTTTAGATTTGCATTGTCAAGAAATGGTAAATTAAAGAGGGGAATAGAACTTAAAAGCAAAAATGCTCTTGACAGGCAACAAGAAATAAAAGATTATTTTTCGAAAGATTTTGAAAAGATTAGCATAGTCAGCAACGATGACTTAAAACTTTTTGGATACTATAAGGATAATAAAAAAGACAAATTGGTTATCTTAGTGCATGGCTATGGCGGAGACAATTATGATATGTACAGTTATGCATGTATATTTGAAGAGAGAGGGTATGATATCTTATCAATAGACCAAAGGGCACACGGCGAGAGCGAAGGCGATTATTTTTCCATGGGACTTTATGAACATTACGACTTGCTTGCATGGATAGACAAAATGTTGTCACTTAAAAACAATTATAAGATTGCCCTTTTTGGTGTTTCAATGGGTGCGAGTACGGTTTGTATGATGGTTGGAGAGACCTTGCCAAACAATGTTGTGTGTGCCATAGAAGATTGTGGCTATGACAATGCAAACAGACAGATGAAATACGTCTATTCTAAGACTAGACTTGCAAAGTTGTTTTATAAAATTTTCTATAATTATACCAAAAATACAAAGGGCATAGACCTTAAAAGTGTGGATATGGTGGAGAAGTTGAAAAAATGTAAAATTCCAATGCTATTTATCCATGGCGAAAAAGACGATTTTGTTCCAACTGCAATGGTCTATAATTTATATAATTGCCTTCCTGACAGTAGACGGTCAATTTATATTGCAAAGGATGCCACCCATACGAAAAGTATTGACGTAGATGTAAAGCAGTATACAAAAGTAATCTCAAAATTTTTGGATAAATATTGTATGTAAAAATAATACTAAAAATATGCAAAAAATAAATAAAAAAATAAAAAATACATTTAAATTATTATAAAATAAAAAATTAATTAAAAATAAATTAAAAATAATGTAAAATAAAAAATTAAATAAAATGCATAAAATAAAAAATAACTATCGGTTTAATCGGTAGTTATCTTTTT